>NZ_KE383883.1:0-142781 GCF_000422585.1 Hugenholtzia roseola DSM 9546 | reverse complement strand
CGTGAATTAGCAATCTCTTGTTTAAAAAGAGGACTTTCTATAGAAATGACCGCCGAACTCACGAAACTATCCATCGAGGAAGTTCGTAAATTGAGCAAAGAATTGTAACCTCTTTTGTGATATTCTGTTCCTTTTTCTTAATTAAGCCAATTTTAGCTTTGTGAGGGTGCAAGATAATTTTCTATTTTTGTAAGACAAAAGAGAGTTAAGATAGGGTTTTCTGTGAGATACCCACCTATGCCTTTTCAAACATTTCCACCGAAATTTCCGAGCCTTCGGCTAAAAATACGGATTTGGGTTCGCTTTCCGTTAGGAAGCTAAAATTCTGACCATAAGTAGCCCCAAAATCTACCGCTATGTGGTAGCTTAGAATGGGATATACAGCCCAACGCGGGTGTCGTACCTCATATTCAGAGGTTTTTGTGGCAGAAAGATAAGTATAGTCCCAATAGTGTTCGGTAATAAATTCGGCTTCACTGCCCACTTCCAAAGGCTGTGCGGTATGAAGGGCTTTGGCTTGAAATGTTTGCCACTGCGCCGCTTTCTGATTCTTCCATTCATAGCCTACCTCTAAAATAGGTTTGGGGCTATCGCCCTTTTTTTCTTGTGTTTCTCGCCAAAAATGACGCATAGGGAGGGTCTGATAATGCTCCTTGTAAAGCGTGTTCGCTACCCAAGTAAGGGCAGGTTTAGGCACAATTTCTTTGATAAAGACAACACCACGCTTGTAAGCTCCCTTTTGGCTTGTATCGGGACATTTGACATAAAAGCGCAAATTTACCTCCTCAAAATTGACGTGAAAGGGGATTTTGATACCCAAAAGCCTCGTGTCCTGAAACATAAAACCTACCAAACTCACATAACAAGTGCCATGCCATAGGTCTAATTCACAGCCATGTGGCAGGTAAGGCATTAAAAGCTGCGGCTCTACTGCATAGTTTGCCATCAAAAGTTTGCGCCATTGGGCTTTCAAAAAAGACATGGTATAAAAGTTTAGGATTGTAAAAAAACTGGCGTTGTTACAACGATAAAAGCCTTAAATGCACCCCACCCCAAACCCCAGTAATGTTAAGTTCTGTAAAAAAACTTGTTTGGTCAAATTAGAAACGAAATAAAATTTGGTTTTGAAACCCTCCCTTTGGGGGAGGGCAGGGTGGGGTTCATTCCTTTTTTATTTCAATCTCACTGCGGACAAGGCAATGCCTTGTCCCTACATTCGACCTAATTTTTAGAATTTAACATCACTGGGGCAGGGTGGGGTTCATTCCTTTTTTATTTCAATCTCACTGCGGACAAGGCAATGCCTTGTCCCTACATTCGAACCTAATTTTTAGAATTTAACATCACTGCCCCAAACCCCGCCCCCATAGGGCGGGGCTTTTATGCGGTATCATTTTTTTATGCGAGCATAAAAAAATGATTTGGCTTTCGAACCCTCCCCTATGGGGGGAGGGCAGGGTGGGGGTTCAGCAGGTTTGCGCGAAGCACAAAAAACCGTTTTTTGACCTTCTGACCGTTGTAACAACGCCGAAAAATTAACAGTTTTCAAAAAAACTGTTAGTTTTTTTTGTTTATATCTACCTAATTCCTGCCTTATCCAAAGCTGCCTGATAGCTACGGGCATTTCGCTCGTGTTCGCTATACGTAACGGCAAAGTTGTGGTAGCCCGAAAAGTCTTCACGCGCACAAAAGAAGATATAATCGTGCTTTTCAGGATTCAAAACTGCCTCCAAACCTGCAATAGAGGGCAGGCGAATAGGAGCAGGAGGTAGCCCTGTGTATTTGTAGGTATTAAAGGGCGAATCTATTTCCTTGTGCTGATTCAAGACCCTTTTGATGCTAAAATCGCCGATGGCAAAGACTAAGGTTGGGTCGGCTTGTAGGGGCATGTCCTTTTCCAAGCGGTTGAGATACACGCCTGCAATGCGCGGCTTTTCGTCGTCGCGTTGGGTCTGTTCGGCATCTACGATAGCGGCTAAGATGCTGACCTGCAAAGGGGTAAGCCCTATGGCTTGTGCCTTTTTGAGCCTTTTTTCGCTCCAAAACTTGTCGTACTCTTGTTTGAGGCGTTCCAAAAGTTGTTCTTCGGTGGTTGTCCAATACATTTGGTAGGTATTGGGCAAAAACATTGCGATAAAGGTTTCGGGTTTGAAGCCATACTTTTCTGCCGTCTTGGGGTCTTGCAGGTATTGACTAAGGGTTGCCGAGTCGAGGGCGAGGTTGCGCGAAAGTTTGCCTGCTAATTCGGGCAAAGTGCGCAGGTTGTTATTAAACGTAACCAAAACCGCTGCCTGTTGTCCGCCCCGTAGCATGCGAATGGCGGCAAGGTTGCTCATCTCTTTGGTAAAGGTATAATGCCCTGCCCTAACTAAGTCAGGGTATTTGAGGAAGCGAGCAACAGCGCGAAAGGACATCTCATCGTTGAAGACGTTGTACTTGCGTAGCGTGTCGAGCGTTTGCAGGTAGGTCGCCCCTTTGGGAATATAGACCGAAACGGCTTCGCCCTGATTGATGACAATGTTGGGCGTGTAAGCCATTTGGTAGGCATAATAAGACGAGGAAACGATAAAGGTGGTGATGCCGATAAAGAGCATCATCAAGATTTTATGCTTTTTTTGCATAGGTTTCGATGGTTTTGATGTCGTTAAAGCCTTTGCGCTTTAAAATCGTTTCAAACATTTTGAGCTGATTATCACCACCAAAAATACGAAAAGGGAGGTAGAAAAATTCTACTTTCGAGAGAAACAGCACATAAGCCTCCTTATTTTTAGCGATTTTGATAATCTTATCCCAAGCGATAGGCGAGCCGCGTTGTTCGTCTATCATGACCAAAATTTCTTTGCTGGTGATGATATAATTGTACTTTTCAAATAAAGTTTTTGTCTTTTCGTGTTGCGTAATGGCTACCACCTGCAAGTACCAAAAGAGGATATACAAGCCCACCAACACGACGGTAACGCCAATTCCCCACCAAAGCCAAGCCATACTCCAAATGGCTGCCGCTACCCCAAATAGCAAGAGCAGCCCTGCGGGAATAAGCCAGACCCACCACCAAGCCTTTAAGACATTGCTAAAAGCGATAGGCGTATAGGTTTTTGCATCTAACTGATATTTTTTTGTCTTAATTTGCATATAAGTACGTTTTTTTGCCGAAATAGAGTCGAAAGAGAAAGGCAATCGAGGCTTTTACCCGATTTTATCGCAAAGATAGCAGTTGTACTCGATTTTATAGGTGCGAGGAACAAAATTCCGCTTAATTTCGTTAGTGGCTCTTTTTTGGGTTGTCTAAAAAATTAGAAAAGCCAGTCTATTTTTACAAAAAAGAGCAAAACAAGCAAGGCAATGCCAACCAAAACGCCGCTTCCTATCCAATAGAAAGCCGACCGCTTTGCTGCAAAATGAGCTTGCCACTTTGCCAAATGCGGATTGGGGGTTTCTTTTTTCTTGATAAAAATATGATAGGGGATTTTGAGATAAAAAAACAACCCCAAGGGAGTATTGAGCAGTCCCAAGGCGAAAACCACTTGTAGAAAATAATTTTCTTTATCCGCAACTTGCTCCCAAAAGGCGGAAAAAAGAAGCAGTTTGGCACTAAATCCTGCCGTTGGGGGCAAACCCACCAAGCCGATAAGTGCCACCAAAACGGCAAAAGCAGTCCATCTTTTTTCAAAAATGAAAGTTTCTTTCAAATCGCCCTTAAAACCGCGCCTTTCTTCTATTAGCAGCCAAATAAAGAAGCCCAAATTGAGCAAAGTATAAATAAAAACATAAAAAATAAGACTCTCTAAATTATTTTTTTGGTGCAATGCCAATGCCAAGAGCCAGAAGCCGCTATGGGCGATACCCGAATATGCCATCAAGCGTTTCAACTGCGTTTGTAGCAAAGCCCCAATATTGCCCCAAAACATAGAAAGCAAGCCTATCCAAATAATGAAATAGAGAAGTATTTGATTATCAGGCAGATAGAAATGCCAAAAAGCCAAAAGCGCGACAATTTTTGGAAAAATAGAGAGGTAAGCGACAAGACTTGTAGCCGTTTTTTCATACACATCTGGCGACCAAAAATGAAAAGGCACAAGACTTAATTTGAAGAAAAAACCAATATAAAAAAGCAAAAAAGGAATAAGTGTGGTAGCCGATTCGCCCTCTTTCAGAGCAGCAAGCCAAATACCCACCTCGAAACTGCGATAACGCGCATAGAGAAGCGAAGCCCCATAGAGCATCAATGCCGAAGCCACAGCCCCAAAGAGTAGATACTGCAAGGCTATGCGGCTGCTATTTTTGTCTTTCGAAGTCGCGACTAAGCCATAAAGAAGCAAAGATAGTGCTTCAAAAGCCACAAAAAAAGCCATAAAATCCACACTCATAAGGGCAAATTGCCCCAAAAGTTGCAACGCCATCAAAACCAAGTAGCGTTCTCCTCGCCCTTTTCGCAAACGCCTATCTGCCCAAAAAAGCCAAACCGAAACCGCCGAAATCGCCGAGAGCAGGAGTTTCGCCTTTGTTTCCAAAGGGCTATGCACAAAGCGATTGCCAAAGGAAAAAGAAGGAGCGGAAAGGCTATTTTCTAATTCTAACCCCAGAAAAAGTAAATTACACAAAAAACAGAAAAAGGTAAAAAATGCCAGTTTTTTGTCTGAACCATTTAAAACAATGCCTACCAAAAGCAATATAAAAGCGAGGCTTAATCCTATTTCACTATAAAAAAAGGGTAAGTCTTCTATCAAACGAGGCAATGCTGCGGAAAATTCGGACATGGCTATTTTTAGAAAATTGAGAAAGCAGTTTTCAAAATGAGAAGGGACAAGTTTGGCAATGCTAAGTTCTAAAAGTCATACCCACTTTGTAGGGAAAAGGCATTGCCTTGTCCGAAGTTGGATTGAAACAAAAAAAGGTTTTCAGACCCAATTGGGATTCAAGCCAAATTTTATTTTGCATCAAATTTGAAAATACAAGGCTTTTGGTAGAACATAACATTTTTGGGCAAGCCCCTTCTCATTTAAAATCCGTAGCAGTGGAGCAGAAAATAGGATAGAAATAAATTTAATATCCCAAAATTTCCATCACCGCTTCTTCGTCTTGTTCTTTTCGGAAAAGTGTGGTGCGGATTGTGCCGTCGTCTTCTCTATCAATAATGACGTGTCTTGCCGCAGGCACAAGGCAGTGCTGAATCCCGCCATAGCCGCCCAAACTTTCCTGATAAGCACCTGTATTAAAGAAACCTACATAAAAGGGTTCGTTTTCGGTGGTTTCGGGTAGCATGAGTTTGGCGATATGCACTTCCGAGTCGTAGTAGTCTAAGCTATCGCAGGTGATGCCGCCCAGATGCACCTGTTGGTAGGCTTTTTCCCAGTTGCTAAGGGGCAGCAGGATAAATTTGTGGTTCATGCCCCAAATATCGGGCAGGTGCGTAATCATCGAGCCATCTAACATGTACCAACATTCGCGGTCGTTTTGCTGTTTTTGTCCGATAACGGAAAAAATCATAGCACCACTTTCGCCTACGGTGAAGCTACCAAATTCGGTCAGGATGTCGGGAACGGGTACGCCTTCTTTTTCACAGGCTTTTTGGATATTTTCTATAATGGTATCAATCATATATTGATAATTATATTCAAAACCCAAAGAATTTTTGATAGGCAGCCCACCGCCGATGTCTAAATATTGCAAGTCGGGACATATTTTTTTCAACTCACAATATTTGTAGATAAACTTATTGAGTTCGCTCCAAAAATAAAGCGTGTCTTTGATGCCTGAATTGACAAAAAAGTGCAACAGTTTGAGTTTAAACTTCGGATTGGTCGCTATTTTTTCTTTGTAAAGCGTCGTTACATCTTTGTAGCTAATGCCTAAGCGCGAGGTATAGAAGGCAAAGTTGGGTTCTTCTTCGGTCGCGATTCTGATACCGAGCTTGACCTCTGGCAAATCGGCTTGTGCGTATGCCTCTAATTCGGCGGCGTTGTCTAATACAGGCATGCAATTTTGGAAGCCTGCGCCAATTAGCTCCACAATTTTTTGGGAATATTCCTTTCTTTTGAAACCATTGCAGACTACCATCAAGTTGGTATCGATAAGTCCTTTTTGGTGCAATCGCTTGGCAATTTCGATATCAAAAGTAGAAGAAGTTTCGAGATGTACCCCATTCTTGACCGCCTCTTCCAAGACAAAAGAAAAATGCGACGATTTGGTACAATAACAGTAGTGATAGTTCCCTTGATACCCTACGCGCTGCATTGCCTGCTGAAAGTAGGCACGCGCACGGGCGATATTTTCGCTTATTTTGGGTCTATAAGTCAAGCGCAAAGGCGTACCATATTGCTCGATGATGGGTTTGAGATGCACACCATGAAAATACAACTCCCCATTTTCTACCGTAAAATCGGGCGTATCGAGGTAGAAAGTGAGTTTGAGTAGGTCGAGATAACTTTGCATTTTGAATCAAGGGGGGTTATCAGATGAAAGGAAATCAGGAGAGGAAGGAAGACCTGAACAAAAGTAGGCAATCGAAGGGTACGGCACTGCCGCTTTTGTGCCTACTTTTGACCGCACAAAATTACACAATGCAAACGGCAATACCAACGCCATAACAAAAGGGTAACATTTTGTACGCCTTCTGCCTTAGCGCGTTTGTGTTTCGATGGAAATTTTATGGATAAAAAAGACCTTGCGGCGTGGCTCTTCGCCTGCGCGAATGATTTGGTAGCCTGTGTGCAGAAAATAATCGCCATACCAAGCATAAATGAGTTCGTCGCTGGTTCGCCCTTCTTTGAAGGTTTTTTCAAGGGTGCGGCGGTCGCGTTCCTGTCGTTCTTCCTCAAATTGGTCGGAATGGGTCTGTTTGTAGTACCATTTCGGCTCGTCTATTTGTAGGAAACTAAGGGTATCATTTTTTACGGCGTAGTCTACAAAAATAGCGGGTTCGGTCTTTTCTATTTCCTTGTGGCTAAATTGGTTGTCCCAAATGAGCCTGCCTTGTGTGTCAAAGGCACAGACTATGGTTTGGAAATAGCGAAAAATAGAGGGTGCTTTTTTGCTATTGCTCCAAAAGTTTTCATAGTCGTAATAGCGGTTCATATTGCTACGAAGCAAGCCCCTATCGTTGCGAATCCAATAGCGGCTGTAATCGTAGTAGGGCGAATAGGGCATCGCCGTAAGCGGATTAGGCGAAAAGCGGCTGCCATAATACACGCCTGTATAGGCTTGCAGGCTCAAAAAGAGGCGGTTTTGGTGGATTCTCAAATCGCCGATAAAGTAGTCGTGGTCGTAACGCTTGAATTTGCCTTCTTTTTTGCGCTTGACAATCTTGGCAAGGACTTTTTCGCGAGCTTTGGCATCGAGGTAGCCAAAATAATTTTGAAAATAAGCAAAATCATAAAATTTCAAACTCTCCTCCTTTCCCCCTTTGAGCATCAGACTATAAATGCCCTGCGTCTGCTGCCACTGTTTGAGGCTATAAGTGCCTAAGATAAGCAACTGCTCTTCTTGGGTTTGTACCGAATCGGCGGTTTCGGTTTCTAAAAGGCGGCGTGGCGCAATGAAATAGGGGCGAAAGGTCATCAGTTGGTACTCATCGTTGTGAAAGATGCTGGTCTGATAGGCTAATTTGCCATCGAGGGTGTAGGTATTGAAAAATATTTCCTTGTTTTGGCTATATTTTCCGTTCAAAATCACCAAAATTTGTTCATTTTCGGTATCTACTTCCAAACCTGCTACGTAGGTCTGTTTTTTAGAAAGGCTTGGCAGTAGGGTTTGTTCTTTTGTGAGCATGTTCCAATAAATCACAGCTGCTTTTCCTTCCGCCTCACCGCCCAAAAGTGCAATATTTTTCAGAACGCGAAAATATTGTACCTCAAATTTCATGAGCTTGCGATAAGGAATCTGGTAGAGGTCGCCGTTGCGTGCGTCTATGCGTAGGATTTCATATTCATAGTTTTTTTTGTAAAGTAAAAAGTAGAGATAATAGCCTTCTACAAAATAGTGGCGAATCCGCGTTTCTGTCGTTTCGAGGCTATAAGTTTGTTGCCAAAGGGCTTCTAATTCTTTGTCATAGCCTACAAAAGCAAATTCTTTCCTACCCAAAAAAACGCGCTCCATGCTAAAAACAAGCCCTTTTTCTGCTAAGGGAAAAACCTGATAGAAGGTATAATCCGCTTGCCGCTCTACCTCTGCCGAAATCTCTACACGCCGCGCCAGATGCAAGATTGTGTCTTCGCCTGCGGCGGAAGACGAAGACGAAAGTGAGGTCGAAGGTGAGGTCGAAAGTGAGTCGGGCGTTTGCGCCAAAAGCGAGGTAGGCATCAAAAGATAGCCCCCCAATCCTACCAAGAGCCAAAAATATGTCGGCAAAGCGGCTATCAAAGTCGTATAAAAGCGCATAGGGAAGTGGTTTAGACGAAAATAGATGGATTTTAAAATTATACCTAAAATAGGTTTAGAATTTTTACGGCTTTGGGTGTAAAAAGCCCTCCTATTAGATAACGAGGAAAAAGGCTTTTAAACTTTTTTTACACCCTGAAAAGACGCAACAAAGGGGCAAACTGTCGCGATTATCAGGCGATTATCAGGCGATTATGAAAAAATCTTAAAAATTTTAGAGCAGCATATTAAGGCGTTTGAGAAAGGCATCTTTGTAGTTTCTGCCGATGTCGAATATTTCGCCCCCTACCTGTACGGTATTGTCGCGCAGCTCGATGTTTTCTATCCTGCTGGCATTGATGACCACAGAGCGATGGATTTGGACAAATTCCGTAGGTGGCAGTTTTTCCAAAATTTCGCGCAAAGACATACGCACAAGGTAGTTTTCTTGCGTTGTGTTTATCTTGACATACTTGTCTTTGGCTTCCAAAACGCTCAACTCGCGCAACGGAACTTTTATGATACGGCTATTATATTTAACAAAGATAGAATCTTTGATTAAAATATCTTCTTCCCAGTTTTTTGCTTGCAAATCCTTGTTGTTTTTTTCTTTAAAATTTTGCCGCATAAGAGCCAGCTCGATAGTACGCTGCAAATTGGCTACATTGATAGGCTTGATGATGTAGGCGTAGGGCAGCGTTTTCTTTGCTTGCTCGAAGGTATCGCCATCGGCAAAGGAAGTTACAAAAATAATAGGCACATCAGACCCCAACTTTTGCACCTTTTTGGCAAGCTCGATGCCGTTCATCGAACCCTTGACGTGAATGTCTAAAAGGGCTAAATCGGGTTCTAAGGTCTGAAAAAATTGCAGCATCGTATCGGCATTGTCGGTTATGCCCACAATTTGATAGCCCATCTTCACAATAAGACGCTCCATCGTAGCGGCATACAGAGGGTCATCTTCTACAATAATGATACGCATAAAATTTTTTTTTAAGTTTTCTAAATATCAAATAGGTATAAATAGGTGAAAAGTTGTTCCTTTTGCAGAGGATTCTACTTTTACGTTTAGGTGGTTCAATTTGGCAAAATAAGCGCAAAGAAACAAGCCTAAGCCCGTTCCTTTTTCGCCTTTTGTTCCTTTTTGTGTTGTTTCTAAATCGCTTAGGTCGGATAGTGCTTGAAATTGATTTTGTATTCGTTCTAATTTATCCTTTGTCATGCCATTTCCTGTGTCTGAAATTTTGAGCAATACCGCCTCTTTTTGGCGCGAAGCCTGCACCAAAATATTGCCCTTTGGAGGGGTAAATTTAATGGCATTGGAGAGTAAATTTCGGATAACAATTTGAAAGGAAGCCTCATCTACTTTTACAAGTGTATCATTTTCTATCTCAAAGTGCAGGTTTATATTTTTGTGAAAGGCGATATTTTGGTAGATAGCAAGCATATCTTCTAAAATATCGGTTAAAAGATACGGATAAATGTCTATTTGTAGGGGTCTATTTTGTTGAATCAAAGCCCATTGTAAAAGGTTATTGAGCAGGTTATTGGTTTGCTGCACCGAAGTATTGAGGTGCTGGCTGTATTTTTCGAGGGCAGGCAGGGTCTGATTTTGTGCAAGAGCCTGAATTTGTATCGCTACCTCTTCGAGTGCAAACATGGGGCTTCTCAAATCGTGTGCAATGATGGCAAAAAGTTGGTCTTTGGTCTGATTGAGGCTGACAAGCATTTCGTTTTGTAGCCTAATTTCCTCATTTTTCTCTGCCAAAAGCAAGTTGGTGCGCTGTTTTTGTTGTTGATTTCGATAAATAAAATAAGCAATTCCCATCAAAGCCAACAAAACAACCGTACCCAAGAGGATAAGATTTCGCTGAAAGCTAATTTTTTGCTCACTTTCCAATCTTTGCTGCTCCATTTCGGCTCGCAAGGCACGCTGCTCTGCCTGCTTTTTTTGGGCTTGAATCCGAAAATTATCCGCCTGCAACTGCGCCCGCTGTGCTTGCTGCAAAAGGCTATCCGCCTGCTGTTTACTTTGTGCTTCTTTTGCCATTTGTCGCAAACGGTCGGCTTCGGCTTGCTTTTCTATGGCATAACGTACATTTCTTTCACGTTCATTCTCAATCTTTTGCAGTTCATTATTTTTTTCTAAAAGGGCTTTGTTTTTGTTTAAAATTTCAATTTCTTTCTCTTTGCGCTCCACTTCTGCCTTCGACTCTAAATCGGCTATTGCCTTCGATTTTTCCACACTGAAAAGGCTATCGCTAATGGTTTTGTAGAGTTCGTGGTATTCGAGGGCTTTGTCAAAATCGCCTTTAGCTTTGTAAATTTCATAGAGGGTGCTGCTGGCATAGTAAATTTCGCGCGTTGCCTGAAGTTTTTGCGCAATTTGCAGGGCTTCCTTCGCGTACTCAATGCCTTGCTCGTACTCTTGGCAGGCAGAAGCGGCATTTGCTAAGGCAATAAGTGGGTAAATTTTGCCCTTGTCATAATGAGTTTCATTCAATAATTCAAGTGCCTTTTTCAAGTAGTTTTTTGCCTTTTCAAATTCTTTTTTGTTCGCATAGGTCTTTCCCACAGAGTAAAGACTTGCGGTGATACCTTTTTTATCCTTCAATTCTTCTCTAATGGCAAGGCTTTTTTGAAAATAATCAAGGGCAAGGTCGTAGTTTTTTTGTTCGCTATAAATGCTTCCTATGCTTTGTAAATGCAAAGCAATTAAGTTTTTATCTTGTATTTTTTCAGAAAGAGTAAGCCCTTTGAGATAACAACTAAGGGCAGATTCGTAGTCGTTTTGCATAAAATGGATATTGCCTACATTCGACCAACTAATTGCCTCCCCTCTTTTGTCGCCTGCTTCTTGTAGCATTTTAAGGCTTTGTTGGTAGAGTTCTAAGGTTTTTACATAATTGCCTCGATGAAAATAAAGGTTGCCCATCGCCGTTAGTGAGCTTGCTATATTTTTTTTGTTTTTCAGAATGGTATCCACCTCTAAATTTTTCTGATAAGTTTGAAGTGCTTTTTCATAATTTCCCAAATAATAATAAGACACGCCAAGATAGTTTAACGATAGCGATAAATTTTCTAAATCATTTGCTTTTTGTGAAAAATAAATGCTTTTTTCATAAAAATTGAGAGCTTCTTTGTAATCGTGCTGATTGTAATGATATTTTGCTATCACATTCAAAGCCAAACCCTTTCCCCTTTCATACCCTACGCGCTCACTTTCTTGTAGGGCTTTTTGGGCAAAAAATAAACAAGAGTCGGGATTGTTTTCTTGATATAGAAGCGCAATTTGATGCAGGCTTAGGGCGCGAATGGTGTCGTTTTGGGCAGATTGATAGCGTTGTTGTAGGCTATCCAAACGGGGGAGATTTTGAGCCGTTGTATTTTCACATAGTAAAAAAAACAAAAATAGTAAAAATTTTGACTTCATTTTTTTAAGATTTTGTATAAAAAGTAGCTAATGTTTTCCTAAATCATAAAAACACAAAAAAATCCAAAAAAAAGCGGAGAACAAAACGCCCTCCGCCCTATTTTTCAAACTTTTGCCAAGCCCGAAGGCAGGTGTTGAGTTTTTTATTGTCCTTGTCCCAAAGAGTAAGACTTAACGCCATCAAAGGTGCAGAGGTTTTCTGTTTTGATGACATCGAAGCCTGCTTCGGTAACTAAGCGCATCAATTCTACAATTTCTTTGTGTGTAATCGGCGACTCGTCCGCTTTCTGATAACGACAACGCCAGTGGTCGGTACAGAAAGTTTCGGGGAATCCGTCGGGATAGACCTTCAAACCGCGATTGGTTATCATCTTCAAATTCAGACCGTTGTAGCCGTATTGTTTCAAAGATTCGCCCAAAACGTTGGGGTCTTTGCCGCCGTTGGCTTCTGTCCAGTGTAGGAATAAATCTACGCCGATAGTTTCTTTCTTACCTTTTTTGGTAGGAGAGCTGGTTACTTTGATAGATTTGCCACCTTCGTATTTAACGGCTTTCAAGGTAGAAGGCTTCTGTCCGACACGCGCAATAACGGCAGAGGCGAAATCGCTGGTGCTAACTTTTTCCTTGCTTGTACCTTCTTTGAAGATGTCGTAGGTATGAATCCCGTCTTCCATCGTTTTGAGCCAAGCGTTGTGTACTTTTTCTGCCACATCTGCCTGCCCGATATAGACGAGCATCTGCACTGCGCCCAAAAGCAAGCCCGAAGGATTGGCTACATTCTGCCCTGCTCTGCGAGGTGCCGAGCCATGAATTGCCTCAAACATGGCAAAGCCTTCGCCGATATTTGCCGAACCTGCCAAGCCTACTGAACCTGTGATTTGTGCTGCTACGTCGGAAAGTACGTCGCCGTATAGGTTTGGCATGACGATAACGTCGAAGTTTTCGGGTGAATCGGCAAGTTTGGCTGCACCGATGTCGATAATCCAGTGTTCGTTTTCGATGTCGGGATATTCGGTTGCGATTTCGTCGAAGATTTTATGAAACAGACCGTCCGTCAGTTTCATGATGTTGTCTTTTGTAAAACAAGTTACCTTTTTTCTACCATAAGCACGCGCATATTCGAAGGCATAACGCACGATTTTTTCTGTACCAGGGCGTGAGATGAGCTTCAAACACTGCGTAACCTCGTCGGTTTGTTGGTGTTCGATACCTGCATAAAGGTCTTCTTCATTTTCGCGAATGATAACCACGTCCATGACAGGGTGCTTGGTACTCACAAAGGGGTGATACGAAACGCAAGGGCGCACGTTGGAAAAAAGCCCTAAGGTTTTGCGCGTCGTAACGTTCAAACTCTTAAAGCCGCCGCCTTGGGGCGTAGTGATAGGGGCTTTTAAAAATACCTTAGTTCGACGCAAAGAATCCCACGCTTGCGGCGCGATACCTGCCGTATTGCCTTTGAGATATACTTTTTCTCCAATTTCAATCTCCTCGATATCTAACTGTGCGCCTGCTGCCTCTAAGATGCGCAAGGTAGCCTCCATAATTTCGGGACCGATACCGTCGCCGTAGGCAACTGTAATAGGCACTTTGGTATGAGTAGCAGAGGCTGACGTTTGTGCCGAATTTGTGCTTGTTTGCATGAAGGGGAAATGTTTGAAAGGTACAACAAATTTGATAGTATTGCTTCTATGATAGATAGACAACCTTTAATAGCTTGCAAGTTACTACTTTTTTTTCATAGTAGCGATTTGTGGGCGATTTTGTTGGGCTTTTTAGAGATTTTAACAAACAAAACGGCTACCTTTGTAGCACTAACCCTCCTTTCCTATGCTTTTTTTTCCTTGTCTTGGTCGTTTTGTTAAGATTTGCCTTCCTATTTTGCTGCTTTGGGGGGCTTTTCCTGCCCTTTCTCGCGCCCAATTTCAAGGGGGCAAAGGGGACGGATATGACATGGCAGAACTTTCTGTTACGCTCACGCCTTTGGATAGCCCCCAAATGCCGATGGAAACGCTCAAAATGCAGGTCTTTCCAAATCCCATTTTTTTGGCTTCGGAAAGTCATTTTTCTATTGTATTAGAAAATTTTTCGTTTCAGCATATCACCACAAAAAAAGATTTTACCCTCTGGCTACAAGATGCACAAGGTAAAAGTTGGCAACTCGATTTTGAGCCATCATACCCAAACAAAATGAGCGTGCAACTGCCCAAAAATCTTGCCTTAGGCTGCTATTTTTTGGTATTGATGCAAAACCAAAAAGACACCAAAAGCGTGCAGGTGCAAATTCTGATTCAGGAATAGGTAGCTAAAAAGGAAATGCGACTTAATTTTACCTCCCTGCCTACTTTCGCAATGATGTTAAATTCTAAAAATTAAGTTCGAATGTAGGGACAAGGCACTGCCTTGTCCTATGCCCCAAACCCTAAGGGTCTTCAAGACCCTTAGGGTTTAGTCCAAATTTTATTTCGTGTCAAATTTGACAAAACAAGGCTTTTTACAAAACTTAACATTACTACCCACTTTCGGGGCAAGGCTACAAAAATAGGGGTCAGCGCAAGCAAAAGGCAGATTGGCGACCCAAATACGCAAACCGATTGAAAAATTTGCCCACTTCAAAAAACTTAGCGAACTTTGCTTCTGGTCAAGACCCTTACCCCCTATCGCTTATGAATCCGACAAGCCCTATCCGTTTAGATACCATCGAGGAAGCCATCGAGGACATCAAAAATGGCAAAATGATTATCGTCGTTGATGACGAAGGACGCGAAAATGAAGGCGATTTCATTTGTGCTGCCGAAAAGGTTACGCCTGAAATGGTCAATTTTGTACTCAAAGAGGCGCGTGGCGTTTTGTGTGTCGCCATGACAGAAAGGCGATGCGTAGAATTAGATTTAGACTTGATGGTAGGAAAAAATACCGACCCTAAGGGGACAGCCTTCACCGTTACGGTAGATTTGCTTGGAAAGGGCTGCACCACAGGCGTATCGGCGCACGATAGAGCCAAAACCATCAACGCCTTAGCCGACCTTAGCACGCGCCCCGAAGATTTAGGACGACCCGGACACATCAACCCCCTCAAAGCACGCGAAGGGGGCGTATTGCGGCGTGCAGGACACACCGAGGCAACGGTAGATTTTGCGCGATTGGCAGGCTTACAACCCGTAGGCATGCTCATCGAAATCATGACCGAGGAGGGCGAAATGGCGCGTCTGCCTTTTTTGCGCGAATTTGCTGATAAGCATGGCTTCAAATTGGTTTCGATAGAAGACCTTATCGCCTACCGCCTCAAACACGAAACCCTGATACAGCCCGAAATAGGGGTGCAGATGCCTACTGAATGGGGCAATTTCGACCTAATGGCGTATCGACAAATCAATACAGGCGAACTCCATTTGGCGTTGGTGAAGGGGAAATGGGACAAAGACGAACCTATCTTGGTGCGCGTTCATTCCTCTTGTGTTACGGGCGACATTTTCGGCTCCTGCCGTTGCGACTGCGGCGCACAGCTTCATGGGGCTATGGAAATGGTAGAAAAAGAAGGGCGCGGCGTGATTCTCTACATGAATCAGGAAGGGCGCGGAATTGGTCTTTTAAATAAATTAAAAGCCTACAAATTGCAGGAAAAAGGACTCGATACCGTACAGGCAAATTTAGAGCTTGGCTTTAAAATGGACGAGCGCGACTATGGCGTAGGAGCGCAAATTTTGCGCGATTTGGGCGTTAGAAAAATCCGACTTATTTCCAATAATCCCAAAAAGCGGGCAGGGCTTATCGGTTATGGCTTGGAAATTGTCGAAAGCGTGCCTATCCGAATTGAACCCAATCCGCACAACGAAAAATACCTCCAAACCAAGCGCGACAAAATGGGGCATGAAATTTTGCCCAAAACAGAATAGCAACCTGCTGACGTTCCCAACGCAAATTTTATTCAACACTAAGGACACCAAACGCAGTAAGAAGTATAGCATTTTAAGTTTTTAACGATAAAATTCATCAAATCTTGTGCTATTAAGTGTGCTTAGTGTTTGGCGTTTTTACAAAGGTCAGAAGGTCAAAAAACGGGGTTTGTGCTTTGTGCAAGCCTGCTGAACCCCCACCCTGCCCCAGTGATGTTAAGTTCTGTAAAAAATCTTGTTTTGTCAAATTTGACACGAAATAAAATTTGGGTGAAAGACTTTTTTTAGGTCTGAAAGCCCTTTTTTATTTCAATCTTGCTGCGGACAAGGCAGTGCCTTGTCCCTACATTTGCATTTGATTTTTAGAATTTAACATCACTGCACCCTGCCCTCCCCCCATAGGGGAGGGTTCGAAAACAAAACTAATTTTCAAGGTTTTGTATCATAACTAAAAGACATTTTATGATAAAAAAGCCCCGCCCTATGGGGCAGTAATGTTAAGTTCTGTAAAAAGTCTTGTTTTGTCAAATTAGAAACGAAATAAAATTTGGACTTAAACCCTAAGGGTCTTCAAGACCCTTAGGGTTTGGGGCATAGGACAAGGCAATGCTTTGTCCCTACATTTGAACCTAATTTTTAGAATTTAACATTACTGGGGCTTGGGGTGGGGTGCATTTAAGGCTTTTATCGTTGTAACAACGCCCTTAGTGTTGGCAAAGGGAAACTTATATAAAGACTATCTTTTGTATCTTTTGTTAGATGCTATTTTATCACAAAAATCAAATCACAAAGTGTAGGCTCAATTTTGTCTGCCAAAGGAAGGCGGATAAGTTTTTGGGGGTGAAAGTTTTGGATATAGGTTTCTATGTGCGGTTTGAGATAGGAAAGCTCACGTCTTAGCTGCCAATGTGCGCCATCTTTTTGATACAAGACCACAAAAAGACGATTGGCAAGGTGAAAACGCCCTTGCTGACTCTGATTCTGGTATAGCCACTGTGCTAAATGGGCAGGATTTTTCTGTGCTTCCTCTATTTTGGGGGTATAATTTTTTGGGAAAATGGTCGTTTTGTGGTCGAAGGGCAAGTTGTGTATAAAAAAATCTACTTTTTTGTCGTACCGATTCGGATTGATTCTCACGCCTTCTATTTGGGAGAAAATATGCTCTACGCCTCTTGCCGAAAGGGTATTGTACCAGCGATTCAAGACGTAGTTTTCGAAGGCTACCCCTTTTTGCAGTTGCTTCAAGCGCATTTGTAAGGCTTCGTAGGTAGGCAGTTGATAGACGAAATTCGAGTCTTTGTCCCAATCGTCAGACTGCTTTCTTCCCCAAGGCGGCAGGGTAGGCAATTTTTTGAGTTCGCTTTCCAAATCGAGTAAATTCATCGGTGTTGTAAATTAGGGTAGTTTCTTATTCGATACATTTTTACGAAAGTAGTAGAATTTTGTTCGTGAAAAAGAATTTTTTAAGTCAAATCCTTAGCAACAGTAAAAAATAGGGAATAGGTAGCGATAGAAACCGCCTCACAGAATTTTATAGCGTCGAGGTGTTTTTTTTTCAAAGGGAGCATTTTTTTCAAACAAAAATCGGGTAGCGTAGTTTTAACAAATTTTTTTTATCGCAGCATTTTGCAGTTTGTCCCAATTAGCGTGCTTTCTGTCGCAGATTTTTAAAATGAGCCTAAAAAAGCCGCTACTTTGTACCCAAGTAGTGCAGACTGCTATGTGTTTTATTCATTCCTATTCTTTTAAAACAAGCGTATAAATGTCTCTTTTTCAGCCTCATTTAATTCCTTTTTTGAGCGCGGGTACGCATATCGCCTATTTTTATCTGACGACTTTTTTAAAAGTCTGGCGAAATCTTACACCTGTACTTCTCCTGCTTTACACTTCCAAACATTCTTCTTTTATGAAAATCTGTAAAACCCTCTTTCTTTTCTTATCCCTTGCGATAAGTCTGCTGCTGACACAGACCCTTTCAGCGCAGAACACCGAACCCATCGTGGCATGGCAGCCCACTTGGACATTGGCACAAGAAAACGAACACGTCCGCATTTTCTACAAAAGTGCCGACTGCTATACGGCTTCTTATGGCGTGCAGATGGAAAAATTGCTCTTTAAAGTAGAAAACAAAACGGGCGAAACGCTTTTCCTACAATTCGACTTAGAAAAGGCTTATTCCCACACAGAAAATCGTGAGATGGCGAGCGAAAAAGAAGTGCGCTTAGTGCTTAGTCCGAAGGCGGCTCTCGAAGGCGTGTGCTACCCCAACACAGAAGCGGAAACTTCTCTTTCTATTTTCCTTGCTAATTCCGCTATACCCAATATGGCAAAACTTGAAAAAATCAACATCAACGGACTAAAAACTCAACTTTTGAAATAATATGACTAAGTTTCTTTTTACCATACTTCTATCTTTTTGGGGAATTGCAGGCATTTTTGCACAATGTACCTCCCTACTGACAGGTGGCGCGACGACTACCTGCAACACGCCCATCGACTTTCAAGGCTCTGCATACTCCAATGCCTCCTCTTTCAATTTCAACGGTAGTACCTTTCCTCCCGGTTGGATAGCTTCCGCCTTTATCATAGGGCAACCCTGCGGATTGCCTGCCGCCGACGGGACAGATTATTTCTGGGCAAGTGCCGTTGCTGGTCAGCGTTCCCTAACGACGTCTGTTGTCGATATGAGCGCGGGCGGGCTTATCAGTTTTCAAATTCGCTTTGGAGATGACGACCCCGACCCTGGCTGTGAGCAAGTAGATGCAGGCGAAGGCGTGTATTTGCAATACTCGACCGACGGTGTTACTTATACCAACATCATGTACATCGACCCTACTGACGCTTCAGGCGGTGCAGTAGGTTACGGTTGGGTTTCTTTTAATGTCAATACTTTGCCTGCTGGTGCGCTTACTGCTACTACACGTTTTCGTTGGCTACAAACAACTAATTCTGGTGCTAATTATGATAACTGGGGCTTAGATAACATTACCATCAGCCGCGTTATTCCTATCGTCAATCATACTTGGGATATGGGTGATGGTACTGTTATTCCTTCGGGTGCAGCTTCGCAGTCGCATACTTACGCCGCAGGCGGAACTTATACCGTAACTTATACTGCCGAAATGCAGGACGGCTGTATCACGACCACAACCCTGAACGTAAATATTTCAGAGCCTTTGGTTTTAAATTGTCCTGCCAATCAGACTTTTGCAGCCAATACAGGCGTTTGTGGCTATACCGCAACTGCCGCCCTAAACCCTGTTCTTTCTGGAAATTGTAGTGCCATTACGCCTACCTATACGCTATCGGGCGCAACCACAGGCACAGGCACTTCCCTTGCAGGTGTAATATTTAATGGCGGCATTACGACAGTAACTTGGAACGCCGCAGTAGGTGGCTCTTCGGCTACTTGTGCCTATGATGTTGCTGTTACAGAAACCGTCCCCCCCGTCTTTACTTGTAACAACAGCGCAAACCTTACCCTTCCAATAGGCGAATGTCAAACGCGCTATTGCTATCCTTTCCCTTCTGCCATCGATACTTGTGGGGGAGCTTATAGAGCTGAAATTGCAGGCTATACCTATTTGGGTACAATCGGCACGCACTCTTATTATGTTTCAAATGCAAACGTAGATTACAACACTGCAAGAGCTAATTGCGCCGCCGCAGGTGGTTATATGGTACAAATTAGTGATGCCGCCGAAAATACACAGATTCGCAACTGGGTTTCGGCAGTGGTAAGCCCTGCTACAAGCTATTTTATTGGCTATAATGACCTTGAAGTAGAAGGCACTTTTGTTTGGGAAGATTGCGCCCCTCCTACCTTTACGAATTGGAACGCAGGCGAGCCTAATAACTCTGGCAACGAAGATGCTACCCAAGTTCTATCGAATGGTACGTGGAATGATATTAGTACAACAAATTCTAATAGACACATACTCGAACTAAATGGTGCGCGTATTGTGCGCACAGGCGGTTTTGCCGCCAATACATTGCTTGGGGTTGGTAGCCATACTGTTTCTTTCGAGGCTACAGACAATTTTGGCAATACCACCCCTTGCTCTTTTACCGTAACGGTTACGGATACACAAAGTCCGACCATTACCGCTCCTGCCAACGTAACAGTTAATACCGATTTAAACGCCTGCACTGCTTCGGGTGTGGCTTTGGGAACGGCTACGGCTTCGGATAACTGTACCTTTACAATTACCAATAACGCCCCTGCTACTTTTCCACTTGGCAATACCACCGTTACTTGGACAGTAACTGATGCCAATGGTTTAACCGCTACCGCTACCCAAATTGTAACCGTAGTAGATAACCAAAATCCGACCATTACTGCCCCTGCTGCCCTAAATATTACCACTGACGCAGGACTTTGTACGGCTTCAAGTGTGGCTTTGGGTACGCCAACGGCTGCTGATAACTGCACCTTTACCGTTACAAACAATGCGCCTGCTGCCTTCCCACTTGGCACAACTACCGTTACACACACCGTTACAGACGCTGCGGGCAATACCGCTACCGCTACCCAAACGGTAACAGTAAGTTTTGCAGGCAGCCTTGCCTATTCGGATACGGTTTTTGTAGAAAGCAATCCTACTTCGGGTCTGATGAATGATACCATTTTCATTACTGCCCCTTGCCCTATTTTCGCAGGTGCAAATGGTGATGATTTTGTGGCAAATGGTTGGGTTTCGGTATCAAACGTACCAACAGGCTTGGTAGCCGAAATGGTTAGGATAGATGATTATACCTTAGGTTTTGTCTTAGCCGATACTGCTAATCCGCATACGCCTGCTCAAAATGTAGCCGACCTGACAGTTGTTTTCGACGACAACGCCTTTTTATACAATAGCACGGCTGCTAACATTATCGGTAGCAATCGCAACGACTTAGCCGTTAGGTTTAAGGCGCGTCCTATTCCACCTTTGCCGCCTTGCCCAAAGGTTGAAAATTTGACAGCGACTCCGCTTTCTTCAAGTTCTATCCTGCTCAATTGGGAACTACCCGTAGGTGTGGAGTATGTAGAAGTCTATCTAAATGGTACGGTGATAGCAAATCTGCCTGTTCCCCAAAATTCTTTCCTATTAGAAAATCTCTCGCATAGCACCCTTCACCATTTTGAAGTGCGTACAATTTGTAATGCTGCCTTTTCTAATATGATGGTCGTCTATGCTTCTATTGATGCCACAACCCTACCGACAGGCGTGAGCCTCGAATCTGTGCGCGAAGTGTGCGGAAGTGGCAGAGTGGTACTTTCCGTATCGGGCAAAACAGATTGGCAGGGCGTTTATCGCTGGTATGAAAATGAAACCGACACTACGCCTTTCTATGAAAGCGCAAGTGGCACTTTCGAAACGCCAATCCTAAGCGAAAGCAAAACCTATTTTGTGAGCATCTTCGAATTAGGGCAAGAAGGCGAAAAAATCCCTGTGGTAGCCTTAGTGAATGAAGCATACGAGGCGCGTATTCTAAACACTTTAAACGCTGACAATGAGCTTATTAGCTGCGAAAATGTCGTAACCCTACAAGGCGAAGAAACGGCGGGTGCGCGTTATGCGTGGAAGCTCAACGGCTTTACTTTGGGCGGTGAAAATACAACTACTTTGCGAGCTAATGTAAGCGGTTGGTATGAATTTGTGGTCATTCGTGGCAACTGTACGGCAGAATCTACCCCAATTCGCGTGCGTTTGAAATCTGCGCCTGTGGCGTTTATTCAGACCCAAAGCAATAGCCTTCGCTTCTGTTCGGAAACCGTTTTGAGTGCAGCTCCGCAAGCTACTCCTGATGCAGAGGTAAGCTACGAATGGTCTTTCAATGGCACTATCTTAGGCACTTCTGCCGCCATAACTGCTTCTCAAACAGGCGTTTATACGCTAAAAGTTACGGATAATATCTTGGGTTGTGTTGCAATAAGCCAACGCCGCATCGAAATCTTGAATTTCCCTGCTTCAATAGATTTGACCGCTTCAAAAAATGCCATCTGCGAAGGCGAAACGGCAATTTTGAGCGTGCCACAAATAGAGGGAGCGCGTTATTATTGGTTCTTAAACCATGAAAGATTACCGCTTTCGGGTTCGAGTGTAGAAGTAAATGCAGGGGGAACGTACAAAGTGGCTGTTTTCACGCCCCATGCCCCTTGTAGTTCCGAATCGGCAGAGTTTGAACTCACCTACTACGCCGCGCCTAAAATTCGCATCAGACCCAACGGCAATGTGTTAGAAGTGGAACTTTCTGAAAATGTGCCTTTTGTGTGGCAGGTTTTAGATAGAAATTTGGGTACAAATGGTCAGTTTGTAAATGTGGCAGGTTCGGAAAATCAACTTGCTTTCACCCCTGCCCAAAATGGAAGCTACCGCGTCTTGGCTACTTATGGTCAGAATTGTGAAACTTCTTCGCGCAGCCGCACCTTTGCCGCCATTACTTTGGGTCAAGAGGACGAAGTGCCTCAAAATCAAGGATTTAGTCTTTTCCCGAATCCTACCCAAAATCAGGTAACCCTGCGTTTTGAAAGCGAACAGAAAGACTTACAAATTCGCCTTTACGACGCTTTGGGCAGAGAGCTTTTGCAGCAAAATTGGACAAATGCCAAAGAAGTAAGCCTTGATTTAAGCAGTTTGGCACAGGCGGTTTATACCCTGCAAATTGTATCGGCAGAAATGCAACAAAGCATTAAAATTGTGAAGGAATAGTTTAATAGACTACTTGAATCCTCGCCGAGGGCGTTGCGCTTGGTGAGGTTTTTTCAAACCTTCTTCGGTCTTCGAGCAGTTTTGGGTATCATTTTCTACCCCAAAACTTGCCTTCAAAATATACCTTGGCAATGGCATCAAGTTTTGCCGAAGGTTCAAGAAAAGTATTCGGTGAGGCTTCCGTCTTGCCGACGCTTGTTGGTTCAAAAAAAAGCCCCTGAATGATGTTCGGGGGCTTTTTCTATTGATGACTTAAAAATAAATGCAGGTGTGCAACTTCAATCGCATAGGTTCAATCGCATAGGGTTTGAAAATGCTACCCTTATGAGGACGCTTTTTGAAGTCTTTGCGCTAAGGGCTTCAAAACTAAGCCTTTACCTTGCGCTCTGCTAAGGCACGCACTACGGTTTCGCCGATAAGGGCAGGCGAATCTACTACATAGAGTCCGCAAGATTCCATGATTTTCATCTTGGCGGCAGCGGTATCGTCTGCGCCTCCGATAATTGCACCTGCATGCCCCATACGCTTGCCTTTGGGTGCAGTCTGCCCTGCGATAAAGCCGACAACGGGCTTTCTGTTGCCGTCTTTCTGAATCCAACGGGCAGCTTCGGCTTCGAGATTGCCCCCAATTTCGCCAATCATGACGATAGCTTCGGTTTCGGGGTCGTTCATCAAAAGTTCTACCGCCTCTTGTGTGGTAGTGCCAATGACAGGGTCGCCGCCAATTCCGATGGCAGTGGTAATGCCCAAGCCTGCTTTTACGACTTGGTCGGCAGCCTCATAGGTGAGCGTTCCTGATTTTGACACAATACCGACGTTGCCTTTTTTGAAGACAAAACCGGGCATGATGCCTACCTTTGCCTCTTCGGGTGTAATGACCCCTGGGCAGTTGGGACCAATTAGGCGCACCCCTTCAAATTGCTTGACGTATGCTTTCGCCTTCACCATGTCTTGGGCAGGAATCCCCTCTGTAATCGCGACAATGACTTTAATGCCTGCATCGGCGGCTTCCATTACTGCGTCGGCAGCAAAGGCGGGGGGTACAAAAATAATAGACACGTCCGCACCTGTGGCAATGACGGCTTCCGCAACGGTATTGAAGACGGGGCGGTCTAAGTGGCTGCTTCCACCTTTTCCGGGCGTAACGCCACCTACGACGTTTGTGCCGTATTCAATCATCTGCGAGGCGTGGAAAGCTCCTTCTTTTCCTGTAAAACCTTGTACGATAACTTTGGAGTGCTTATTGACCAATACGCTCATGCGAAATAGAGTTTAGTTGTTTGGAAATCGGTTTCTAATTTGGCTTCGTTTGCAAAAATAAAAGATTTAGCCACAAATAGCGAAAAAAGGGCGCGTTTAACGAAAAAATATTCCTATTTTGTGCGCATAAGTAGCTTTGCGCTATCTTTTGTATAGATTTTGATAGAAAAAGATGTTATTTTGCTCGCCTGCCTATTTGCCCTTGCTACTTCCGTTCTTCCTTCAAGGCTTTTGTTATTATCATACAAACTATGAAAAAATATACGTTTTTACTTTGGCTTTTACCGCTTGCCTTTGCTTTTTTTTGGGCTACCGAAGAATGGAACAGTCATGATTTAGAACCCGAAGAACTCCAACTTTTAGAGCAACAAACACAAGCCCTGCAAAGCCTTTTGCGTGAGCATGATAGGGAGCGCACCCTTTTGGGCAACTTGCGTTATACCACTGCCCAGTCGAGTTTAGATACACAAACGCTTTATTATCAGGCAGAAGCCACTTTTGAGAGCATGCAGAGTATTCGCGAGCGGTTGGCTGCTTTTCGGGTACAATTTGTAGAAAATCGCCCTTCAAAAGAGCCGATTGCCCTTACGGAGGCGAATCTTTCCCTACTTTTAGATAGTTTGGTGAGCTATCAGCAATATATCGCCAACGAAGTCTGCAAAGATTGTGAGGAGATTACGCAAATGGCTTATGGATATGAAAAAAATCTTTGGGATTTGCAGAAAGCATACCCCGCCATCTGGAAAATTGCCCTTTTTACTACCGACTGCCAACTGCTTACCACTTATAGCCGCGTTTTAGAAAAGAAAATCCCCGACTCGATACGCGCTCAACATCTCAATCGCTTTCCCTTTGAGCGCGGCAGGGTCTATGTCCGCCCCGATTTCCGAATCTTGGAAGAGGGAAAAACCTATCAGGCAGACCTTTTCTATGGCTTGGAAGTGGGGCAAATTCGCAACTTTCCCAGCATCAACACCAACTTTCAAAAGGTCTTTGTCAATAGCCAAGGCGTAGGCAGAATTGCCTTCAATACTTGGGCGAGCAATTACGACCTAAGAAGCGGCTTGCACAAGGTTTGGGAAGCGCGTGTCTTTGTAGATAGGGACTATTTTTTGCACCAAAATCAGCTCCCCTTTCAAGATACGACGATTGTAGTGGAGGCAGATTACATCTTGAAACGCGAATTTGATTAAAATATAAAAGGGTTTCCAAACATAAAAACAGGATTTTTCCAAATTTTATTTTGTGTCAGATGTGAAAAATGCAAAGTTTTTCATAGCAATTCATAAGGCAGCCCAATGCCGCTCTACCAAGTCCAATCCGACATAAGTTAGTAAATTTATTCAATTTATGAAAGAAAAATTCCTCTACCTGCAATTTGAAGAAGCCATACAAGCCCAAATGCAAGCGCACGCCGACCCTCAAACCGCTCTGGCGCAGGCGGCTTACCTACGTCATCTTTTTCCATTCTTGGGTCTGAAAAAGCCGCTTCGTGCCGAACTCCTCAAAGGGGTGCTTGTGGATTTTCCTATCTTAAAAAACGATTTTTTTGATAAAAAAGCCTTTTATGCCCTTTTGGAAAGGCTTTGGCTGCTCCCTGAACGCGAATATCAGTATTTGGTCTTGAATCTTTTGGAAAAAAAAGGTAAAAAAAATGACTTTGACGAAGGCTTTATTCTTCTTTTAGAACGCTTTGCGCTTTCCAAATCGTGGTGGGATAGTGTAGATGGAATTGCGCCACTGGTGGGCTTATATTTTAAAAAATATCCTCAAAATAGAATGTTATATTTGCCTAAATGGTATGAAAGTAAAAATATTTGGTTGCAAAGGTTGGTGCTTATTTTTCAATTAAGCTACAAAGAAAATACGGATACTGAACTGCTTTTTAAATATATTCGCTTGCTTAGTGCCGAAAAAGAATTTTTTATACAGAAGGCTATCGGTTGGGCTTTGCGCCAATATGCACGCACCGACGCGCAGGCAGTTCGCCTTTTTGTCGAGCAAACCCCTTTGGCAGCTTTGAGTAAGCGCGAAGCCCTCAAACATTTGAAGTAGCCACAAAATAGCAACCTTTAAATGGCAGAAAAAATGTCTGAATATGAAAACCGTTTGCGTGTGCGCGTGATGGGCGTTTTGGTAGAAATGCAGCAAGGAAAGCCTAAAATGCTACTTTTGCGGCTTGCACCCTTTGGGGAAATGGGCGAATTTTGGCTACCGCCGGGCGGCGGTGTGCAGTTTGGTGAGCCTATGCAAGTGGCTTTGCAGCGCGAATTTGAGGAAGAAACGGGTTTGCAGGTGCGCCCCACTGAATTTCTGACTTGTCATGAATTTATTTCTGAAAAATACCATGCCGTAGAGCTTCTTTGGCGCGTAGAGCGCGTAGGGGGGCAAATTAGGCGTGGATACGACCCTGAACGTGCGCCCACCGAGCAACTGATTCAAAATTTTGCGTGGTTTTCGTATCAAGCCTTACAAGCCTTGCCGCTGCCCAAAAGATACCCACTTTTAGACCAAGAGCAGTTCTGGAAAATCTAATTTTTGTACCAATTTTAAAAAGAACATTTTGCAGATAGGTATTGTCATAATAAAAAAAGCTACTTCAAAAAAGTAGCTTTTTTTTGCTTTTGTGTATAAACCTGACTTCGATAAAAGAATGTTTGTAGCCCATTCTGCTTACTCCAAAGGTACGAAGACCTGAGCTAAAAAACAAAAAATTATGTAAATATATTTTTCTCTTAAAAAGTTAATAGATTCTCAAACTTTCTCTAATTTTTCTCCTTTGCTTCTCTAATTTTTCTCTATTGTGCCTTTTTTGTGCCTTTTTCTGAAAATAAGCCGTATCTTTGTCTTTTGATACTTTTTTCAAACCTTAACATGGGAAACAAAATGGAAAATACTAAATTATATAATGTCCGAAAATTGAAAAAATTTATTTCATCTATGATGGAAGAGAATAAACCAGAAGACAAAGAAGAAGCTGCCTCTGAAACAAAATATCTCAAAGCACTGCAAACGTTGTTATCTTGTTTGAAGGCTGCCGATAGTTTCGAGATGGCGGAAATTTCCCCGAAACAGCTTACAAATTACAGCAAAGAAATAACAAGCAAGTTTTTGGCTTTTGTGGAGGAAAAGGCTACCAAACAAAACATAAACATCTTACCCGAATCTGCCCCAACACAAGGCTTGCGCCCTAATCACTTTGCAGAACACTATGTCGGAATGGTTTATAGTAATAATAGTGATGTGTTTGCACCAATATTTATGACAATAGATGATTCTTTAAATGTATCAATAGAAGGATTTTATTTTGAATATAAAGGCGGTTTGCATTATTACCAATCAAATGTCTATGCAATACTGCAAGTGCCTGAAAGCAAAGACTCTCCTTCCTTTGTTATTCTTTATACAAACATTTTTGGGGCTGTGGGATATAAATTACCAATTCGCATTTTTATTATGAATGTAAATTATACAAAGAAAGAAGAAGGAACGCTTTGCAGCGACTATGTCGTGTTTTTTAGAAAGCCGAAAGAGGATTTTGAAAAGCTATCGAAAGAGTACGTTGAGATACGAAATCAAGTTGAAAAAAAAGTAGATGAAATAAAACGTCAAAATTTTTTGAAAGAGAAGTGTCTAAGCGCAGAGGAGTACGAATATGGGGAAAAAGTACTCAATTCAAACCCAACAGTGAACATCAAGCCAACTTATCACGACAGTATTCCTTCTTCGAATAAGTAGGCTTGTGCAACTTAGGGGTTATTTTTTTAAACAAATCAAAATCCTTTGCGGTTATATGCAGAGTGCTTATGCGATTTGTGTCTAAAAAAGGAAGAAAATGAAAGTAGAACCCAAACTATCGGAAAAAAGAGAAGCTCTCGACATAGAGGGCTTCCATTTGGTTAGCCAAAACGAATTTGCTAATATCTATTGGATTGAAGAATACAAGGCGGCTTTATGTGTGATTCGCACCGAGTTTATCCCTTTTGATGCCTTTCAGGAGATTTTTTTGAAGGCAGGCGAATTGAGTTGTTTGCGCAAAGCCCAAAAATTTATCTTCGATAAGCGCAATTTGCGGGCTTTTCATCAGCCTTCGATGGAGTGGTATTTTTTATATTGGAAAAAAGAGATGCTCTCTTTGGGTTTGCGTGTGCATCGCAAGATTTTGCCACAGGGAAATTGGTTTGATTTAGCCGTCAAGACTTGTCGGGAGGAGTTGGAACGCCGTCCAGAGGCAGCTTTTCTTAAAAATTTAGACATTCAGTATCGTCAGAACATCAAAGAGGCTTTGGAGTCGTAGGGGCAATTTTTTATTTCATTCTACTTCAAAAAAGCACCATTTCACGCCACTTGCTTATTTTTAGGCAGTTTTTAGGCAGATAGAGAAAAAGAAATTTCAACTTTGGAGGATAGCGCAAGCAGGGGCAAACTAAAAATTACTATCTTTGCCTTGCCAAATCCTGCATGTTTGTTTCGAAAAATTTATATACTGCCAATCCTTCTTTGTTATGTTTCTAAGAGCGATTAAAATTCTATGGGTGCTATTTTTTTTGAGTTTCTTTGCGATATGGGGCTGGGTTTCTGCGGTAGGCGATAATTGGGGAGGGCTTTTTGGTGGCATGCCCGATTTCAAAGAGTTGGACAACCCTCAAAACGCGCTTGCCTCTGTGGTTTATGCCGCAGATGGCGAAGTCTTGGGTACTTATTTTCGCGAAAACCGTCAGCGCACGCCCTATGATAGCCTTTCGCCACACCTTATCAACGCACTTGTGGCAACCGAAGATGTGCGCTTCGATTCTCATTCGGGTATAGATTTGCGAAGTCTGATGCGTGTAGCCGTCGGGATTCTTACCTTCGACCTACAAGGGGGCGGGAGTACCATTTCGCAGCAGCTTGCAAAAAACCTTTTCCAAACACGCGGTAATAAGGCATACGAAGGCACTTTTACCAAAAAAGAGAGCAACAAAATTTTGCGCATGGCTGCCATCAAAACCAAAGAATGGATTTTGGCGGTGCGTTTGGAACGCTCTTATACAAAAAAAGAAATTATAGAAATGTACCTCAATACGGTAGATTTTGGTAGGAATTATTTTGGCATCAATACGGCAGCGACGAAATATTTTGGCAAAAGTCCAAAGGATTTAGACCTGCACCAAGCGGCAGTTTTGGTGGGCATGCTCAAAGGACCGAGCTTATACAATCCCATTGGCAATCCCAAAAATGCGGTTAATCGCCGCAATGTAGTCTTTCATCAGCTTCAAGTGGCAAGTTTTATCACGCCCCTACAAAAGGATTCCTTGCGTGCCTTGCCCTTAGATGCACGCCAGATAACCGAAGATGACGAACACAATCGCGGCATGGCTACCTACTTTCGTACCGTCTTGCGAAATGAACTCATGCGTTGGTGTCAGGAAAAAGGGTACGACCTTTTCGCTGATGGTTTGAAAATTTATACAACCATCGATTCGCGCCTGCAAAATATGGCGGAAAAGGCTGCCCTCGAACACATGAAAGAATTGCAGCAGAATTTTGAAAAACAAATGAAGGGCATCGAGCCTTGGCGCAATGTTCCCAACTACCTAACGCGCGAGGCGAAGAAAACAGAGCGTTATCGCTTATTGCGCGAAACTTTCGGCGAGGATACAATCGCGATATTCAAAGAATTTGAAAAGCCTGTGCGCATGCAGGTCTTCTCTTGGGACGCACCCGATTATACCCTCGATACGGTCATGACCCCGATGGATTCTATCCGCTACATGAAGATGTTTCTTCATATTGGTATGGTAGCTTTGGAGGCACAAACAGGGCAGGTGAAGGCTTGGGTAGGCGGTATCAATCATACCCACTTCAAATTTGACCACGTCAAGCAAGGTCCCCGTCAGCCCGGCTCTACCTTCAAACCTATCGTATATGCTGCCGCCATCAAGGAAAAGAAATTCACCCCCTGCCATTCCGTTGTAGATGTTCCCACAACGGTAGTAGATAGACAAACAGGACAGGCTTGGACTCCACGAAGCAATTTTACGGGTGAATCCATGACCCTGCGCCAAGCCTTAGGGCGTTCTGTCAATAGCATTGCGGCGTATCTTATCAAAGAGATTTCGCCAGACAAGGCAGTGGAGTATGCCAAAAATATGGGCGTAGAAAGTCCCTTAGATGCAAACCCTTCCATTGCTTTGGGAACAAGTGATGTTTCTGTTTTAGAACTAACAGGAGCTTATAGCACCTTTCTCAATGGTGGCTATTGGGTAGAACCTACTTTTATTGTCCGCATCGAAGATAGAAATGGCAATGTAGTCGACGAATTTACGCCTGTCAAGCGGGAGGTTTTCAAACCCGAAGAAGCCTATACGATGCTCTACATGTTGCGCGGCGCAATAGAGGAGCGCGGCGGTACGGCAGGCGGCTTGTGGCGTTATGATTTTAAAAAGAAAGTCTTTGAGGTAGGCGGAAAAACGGGTACTACGCAAAAAGCTTCCGACGGCTGGTTTATGGCGGTGCTACCTGCCCTAACGGTAGGCACTTGGGTTGGGGGCGACGACAAAGCCATCACCTTTCCCAATAGCGTCTATGCACAGGGTTCGCGTTTGGCAATGCCTGCCTTCGCTAAGTTTATGGATAATCTCTACGCCGATACAGTGCTTGTAAAAGAACTTGGGTATGACAAATACCGCTTCGAGCGTCCGTATCCAGAAATTGATAGGAATTTCGATTGTGCCAAACAAAAATTGCAAGTCGATTCTACAAGACAGTACATTCCGAGCCGTCCTGACGATATTATGTAAGGTCTGCTTATTAGAAAAAATATCCCTAATGGCACTTGAAGGTGTCGTTAGGGTTTTTTTGGGTAGCACCTTTGAAGCCGCCCTTTGTTTTATCTTTGTTTGTTGCTATGTCCCCTCTTTCCAACTTTTCTGCCTTTGCGCCTACCTTCCAAACTGCCAAAGCACTGCATTTGGCTATCGTAGCGCACCTAACGCCTGTATATGAGCCACGTGAGGCTGAAAATATCGCCTATTGGTTGCTCGAAAAAATGTACGCGCTCAAAAGATGGGACATTTGGGAAAAAATTACCTTTTCGGAGGCGCAAAATCAGTGGCTTACGCAAGCCGTTTTGCGCCTACAAGCAGGAGAGCCTTTGCAGTACATCTTAGGCACTGCCGATTTTTACGGTCTGAAATTGAAGGTTTCGCCTGCGGTGCTTATTCCGCGCCCCGAAACGGAGGAATTGCTCGATTTGATTTTAGAGAAGGAAAAAACAGCACAGCCTTTGCGCATCTTAGACATCGGAACGGGTAGTGGTGCGATTGCGATAGCCTTAGCGAAAAACCTGCCCACTGCGGAAGTTTGGGCAATAGATGTTTCACAAGCCGCCTTGCAGGTGGCACGCCAAAATGCGCAAGAAGTAGGGGCTAAGGTCTATTTCCAACTTGCCAATATCCTAACTGCCCAAGCCAAAGATTTTCCTACTTTTGATGTGATGGTCAGCAATCCGCCCTATATTCCCGAAAATGAGCGCGAGCAGATGCCACTTTCCGTAACCGAGCATGAGCCTGCCCTTGCGCTATTTGTACCCAAAGGGCAACCCTTACTTTTTTATGAAAAAATTGCGCAATTTGATGCCCTTGCCAAAGGGGGAAGGCTTTATTTTGAAGTCCATGAAAGGCATGCGCAAGGGGTCTTTGATGCCTTAGTGGAACGCGCCTTTTCCGATTGTCATATTCAAATGGATATGCAGGAAAAGCCGCGCATTGTTTGGGGACGAAAAAAATAAGGCGCGACAAAAAATTAGACCCAAAAAATTAGACCCAAGAAAAATCAGACCCAAAAAATTAGACCCAAGAAAAATCAGACCCAAGACAGCATAAAAATAGGGCAGGACTTGAAAATCCTACCCTATTTTTGGCGTTGTTGCAACGATAAAAGTCTTAAATGAACCTCACCCCAAACCCCGCCCCCATAGGGCGAGGCTTCTATTCGGTATCATTTTTTTATGCGAAGCATAAAAAAATGATTTGGTTTTCGAACCCTCCCCTATGGGGGGAGGGCAGGGTGGGGGTTCAGGAGGCTTGTGCGAAGCACAAAACCCCGTTTTTTTAACCGATAAACAACATAGTATAGACTTTGGTCTATTTCATAACCTTATCTCTTACCTTGTTGCTTTGGCTTTTATTCCTTTATCCCCAGCAAGTCAAAGATAAAGGCATATTCTAAGGCATACTCTTTGAGGCGCGAAAAGCGTCCTGATGCGCCGCCATGCCCTGCCGTCAGGTTGGTATAGAAATAAAGGCGATTGTTGTCTGTCTTAGTGGCGCGTAATTTGGCTACCCACTTGGCAGGCTCCCAATATTGCACCTGTGAATCGTGCAGCCCCGTCGTAACGAGCATATTGGGGTAGTTTTGCGCCTTCACATTGTCGTAGGGCGAGTAGGAAAGCATGTAGTCGTAGTATTCTTTGTTGTTTGGATTGCCCCATTCGTCATATTCGTTGGTGGTGAGCGGAATAGAAGCGTCCATCATAGTAGAAATGACATCGACAAAAGGCACGTGTGAAACCACGCCTTTGTAGAGTTCGGGGTTCATATTGACGATTGCACCCATGAGCAAGCCGCCTGCGCTGCCACCCATAGCGAAGGTATTTTCGGCAGAGCCATAGCCCTGCTGCTGCAAAAATTTGGTGCAGTCTATAAAGTCGGTGAAGGTATTTTTCTTCTTCAATAATTTGCCATTTTCATACCACTGCCTGCCCAATTCTTCGCCGCCGCGTATGTGTGCAATGGCGAAGGTAAAGCCACGCTGCAAAAGGCTTAGGCGAATGGTAGAGAAATAAACATCAGAAGAGGAGCCATAGCTGCCGTATGCGTTGATATAAAGCGGACTTTTGCCATCTTGTGGGATTCCCTTTTTGTGTACCAAAGAAATTGGCACTTTTGTACCATCAGTCGCCGTTGCCCAAAGACGCTTCGAAACATAATCGTCGGGATTGTAGCCGCCTACTACTTCCTGCATTTTTTTCAATTCTGTTTCTTTGCTCTCCATGTTGTAGTCGTAGGTAGAATTGGGCATCGTAAGCGAGGTGTAGGCATAACGCAACGTTTGGGTATCCATTTCGGGGTTTGAAGTGGTATAGACCGAATAAACGGGGTCTTTGAAGGGTACGTAATGCTCCGAATTGTCTTTGTGGTTGAAGATGCGCATCTGGATAAGCCCTTCTTTGCGTTCCGAAACAACCATAAAATCTTTGAAAAGGTCGAAATCTTCTAAAAGCACGTCGCTGCGGTGCGCCACTACTTCTTTCCAATTTTTCTTGTCCTGCTGCTTTCCTACCGCTACTTCCATCAGGCGGAAATTCTCTGCCTCCCAATTAGTACGGATATAAAACTTATCGCCTCTATGGTCGAGGCTGTATTCGTGCTTGGGTTCGCGCTTGTGAAAGACCTCAAATTTGCCTTCGGGCTTATTGGCATCTAAGATGCGAATTTCAGAATTGAGGGTGCTATTGAGCGAAATGAGGATATAGCGGTCAGACTTTGTTTTATAGACCGAAGTATAATAACTTTCATCTTTTTCCTCGTGCATCAAAACATCTTTGCTCACTTCCGTACCCAAAACGTGTTTCCAGACCTGAAAAGAGCGCAATGTTTCGGGGTGCTTCTTTACATAAAAAATGGTTTTGTTGTCGTTTGCCCAAGCAATGCCCTCTACATTAGGAATGACATCGGCTAAGGCTTGCCCTGTGGTTAGGTCTTTAAATTGTAAAATGTACTCTCTGCGCCCTACGGTATCTTCCGAAAACGCCAAGATGTTTTCATTGGGGCTGATAGAAAACGCACCCACACCATAATAACTTTTCCCTGCACCGCGCTCATTGCCATCGAGCAGGAGGCTTTCGGCAGCCTCTAAGGTTTCCTTTTTGCGGGCATAAAGGGCGTATTCTTTGCCCTCTTCATAGCGCGTGTAATACCAGTAGTTGCCTTTTTTGTAGGGTACAGATTCGTCTTGTTCCTTGATTCTGCCCTTCATTTCGGCAAATAGCTTGTCTTGAAAAGCGTCGGTATGTGCCAAGGACTTTTTTAGATAGTCGTTTTCGGCTTCCAGATATGCCAACACTTCGGGATTTTCGCGTTTGTCGTCGCGCAGCCAAAAGTAATTGTCTAAGCGTTCTGTGCCATGTTCTTTGTGGTAGTAGGCTTCTATCTTTGCCGTCGGGGGTGCGATTTGTACCGTACTGTCTTTTTGTGTGGTCTGATTGTCCATCGTATCTGTTTTTTTAGATTGGCAGCCACTCATTGCCCAGACTAAGGGAAGGAGAGTTGCCGCCAAAAGGTGTTTTTTGGAAGTAAAAATATCTGACAAGGTTTCAAACATAGGAAAGGAAAGTTGAGTAGGATATGGGTCTGTTTTTTGAGAATGTAGCTTCAAAGATAGGAAAAATCTCCTATATCAGGCGTACAAATCCAAACTGTAAGCCGCTGCTCTTATTCTAAAATTGCCCAAGACAACCTTCGCGCAGTGTTTGGTTGTGGTTTGCAAAAATCGTATCTTTGTGTGTTGTGTGATTTGTTTTCTATCCTTTATTCTACCTATTTCTATGGCACGTTTTATCAATCCTTTTACAGATTTTGGCTTCAAAAAACTCTTTGGGACGGAAGAAAACAAAGATATTTTGATTAGCTTTCTCAATGCTGTCCTGCCCGACCAGCAGGTAGTTAATTTAGAGTATCGCCAAACAGAACATTTAGGGCTTTCCGAAGTAGATAGAAAAGTGGTCTATGACCTTTTTTGCGAAAATGAAAAAGGCGAAAAATTTATCATAGAACTCCAAAAGGCAAAGCAAAAATATTTCAAAGACCGTGCGCTTTACTATACCACTTTTCCCATTCAGGAGCAGGCGCAAAAAGGCGAGTGGAATTTCAGACTCCTGCCTATTTATTTTATCGCCATTTTAGATTTTGTCTTTGAAGATGAAAGTAGTAAAGATGAAGTAAAGGCGCAAATCAAACTTGTCAATGTCAATAACAACCGCATCTTTTACGACAAGCTCTCCTTTATTTTCCTACAAATGCCCAATTTTACCAAACCGCTCGAACAGCTCGAAACGCCCGAAGAAAAGTGGTTTTATCTATTGCGGCACTTGGCAAGTTTGGAAGAGATGCCTGCCCGTTTGCAGGAAATCGCCTTCAAGAAAATATTTAAAATTGCGGAAGTGGCGCAGTTTTCTACCAACGATAGACAAGCATACGAGGATAGCTTAAAATCTTACCGCGACCTTAAAAATAGCCTTGATACCTCGCGCGAAGAGGGCAGAGAAGAAGGCAGAGAGGAAGGTAGGGAAGAAGGAATAGAAATCGGCATCGAGATAGGAAAACAAGAACTTTCGCGCATTTTTGTTCAGAACTGTCTAAAAAATGGGTTAAGCATTGAACAAACTGCCGCCCTTAGCCAACTTTCCGTCGAGGCGGTGTTGCGTATCCAAAGCGAAATGCCGTCTTGATTTTTAACCTATTTAAAAAAAAACTGACCCACATTTTACCCTTGTAGGGACAAGGCATTGCCTTGTCCGCAGGGCAAAATTGAAAAACAGGGTTGGTTCATTCGTGCATAGTTCGGACAACGCTGTGCGTTGTCCCTACGAAAATGCAGGTTTAGGGACAAGGCACTGCCTTATCTCTACAAATACGAATCATTTTGGAAATCTAATATCGTTGGGTTTATTTCTTTGAAAAAAGTACAAACTGATTTAGAAAGTGCTATTGATAGAGAAACTAAATCCGCTCGATGCTGGCACTATCCTACAAATGCCCCCAACGCAGAGTAAGCCTGCTCGCTGTCTGCCGTAGCTAATAGCAAAGCGATTGCCGCCCTTTACGTAGGCTGCCCCAAAATCGTAGTAGTGCTTGCGCGTGCCTGTATAATCGCCACTGACGTAGTTGTATTCATCGGCTACATAGAAAGAAAAGTTAGGCGCGAAGGTTAGCTCGGCTAAGGCATACGCCCAATTTCCGAAGTCTTGCTCGGTACTCATGTGTTGCAATTCGACGCGCAGGGCTGTTTTCTTACTGATTTTATACTGCACCTCGCCGATGACGGTTGTAGATTTGACTAAGCCGTAACCTGTTCTACCCTCGATTTGGTCTTTGTCGTAATCGAGCTTGGCAAACATGAAGATGGTGCGTAATTTTTTGTTCCATCTACGGTTTATCTCTATGTTAAAATCTTGATAATAAACCTTTTCGCCGATAAGGAAAGGTTCGGCTTCATAGCCGCGCTCATCAGGTAGGGCGCGTGTGGTTAGGTTGCGTGCAGTGGCATAATTTACCATGACCGTAGTGCCGTATTTGCCTCCTAAAACGCTATTTTTGGGCAAGGTATAGACCATTTCGCCTTGAAAACCCCATTCGCCTGCTACCTGCTGGGCAGCATAAGGGTACAAAGTTAGGAGTCGGTAGGTGTGCTGGCGCGTATTGGCGGGTACGAAGTTGATAAACATGACGTTGTCAATGGCTGTTCTTTCGGCGCGAAAGTCCATGTTATCGATGCGCTTGGCAGAAAAAGAAAGCCCTAAGCCTTTTGCCGAATAGTTCATATTGAGCAAAAACGCCGAACCGCTTTTATTGATGTAGTTATTGAGGCGTGTAGGGTCGCCTTCTTTATAGGCGGCTTCCATATCTACACTAAAATTGAAAAATTTTAGAGCGGCTCTACCCGAATAAGCTGCGATATTTTCGGAAATATAGTCGCGCGTACCCAAATAAGGTTCGTATTTGCTCACATAACTACCCCCAACGCTTAGGGTCAGATTGCGCGTGCCATTTTCTGGGGCAGGGAAAAAGTTGCTCACATACACATCTGCATTGACGGCTCGCACTGTGCCTTCACTAAGCCCTAAAAAGCCGTTGCGAATTTTGCCTACCAAACCTGTCAGATAAACAGCATCATTGAAATTATATTTGACACGCAAACCATCTATGGCATTGTCAATTCCGATAAATCTATCCTCTTGCAGGCGTAAGACTAAGCCATTGCCAAATTGTTCGTAAAAATGACCTGCCGTAACATCTAAACCCCCAACGCTATATCCTACAAAACGGTGCGCAAGCCCATTCCCTCTCAAATTGTTAGGGTAGCCTAAAAGAGGCGGAAAATAGCCCTCATAGCGTATGCCTGCACGAAAATTGCCCCGCTGGTAGTTGAGTTGGAGATAATTGTTTGAGCCAATTTTTTCAGGTGGCTGCTCGGCATTGATAAGACTATCTTTGCGGTAATAGCGAAAGTCGGACTGTAGATTGCCCGTCAGCGTACCCAAATTGAGTCCTTGATTTGTATTTGTTTCTTCTTGTTGCGCCCAAAGAGAGGGCGAAAGGCAGAGCAATGTCCAAAACAAGCCTACCACAAAGGTTTTCGAAGGCAGGTGTAAAGGGGAGGATATAAATGCGTTCATTGGTAGTGGTGAATCGTAGTGAATACAGAAAAGAGAGATGCGCAAAGATAAAAAAATCTAAAATAGGAATTTCGCCTGCCCTAAAAACTAAAAAAGTAGTTCCCTTTTCATAAAATAAAATAGCTAAGTTCTTCTAAAACGGCAAATATTATTTGGCGTGTCTTGTTTGTCTAACACAGGGAGAGAGCAGTGATGTTAAATTCTAAAAATCAAATGCAAATGTAGGGACAAGGCATTGCCTTGTCCTATGCCCCAAACCCTAAGGGTCTTGAAGACCCTTAGGGTTTAAGTCCAAATTTTATTTCGTTTCAAATTTGACAAAACTATAATAAAACAAGGCTTTTTACAGAACTTAACATCACTATCCTATAGAGCGAGGCTTTTTTATCATAAAATATCTTTGCTTTATTATGCAAAATCTTGAAAATTAGTTTGGTTTTCGAACCCTCCCCTATGGGGGGAGGGCAGGGTGCAGTGATGTTAAGTTCTGCAAAAAGCCTTGTTTTATCAAATTAGAAACGAAATAAAATTTGGACTGAACCCTATTTTTGGGTCTGAAAATCCTTTTTTATTTCAATCTCACTGCGGACAAGGCAGTGCCTTGTCCCTACATTCGAACTTAATTTTTAGAATTTAACATTACTGGGGCAGGGTGGGGGTTCAGCAGGTTTGCGCGAAGTACAAAACCCCGTTTTTTGACATTCTGACCGCTGTAACAATGCCTTCCTTTACCTTCTTTTTTCGCCCTAATAGCCTAAATCTTATTTTTCTTTTTCTTTGAATGTGTAATAAAAATGCTTTCCGCGCAAAGGGACAAAACCGAAAGTAGGCTTTTCTGCCGCCGCCGTTTGCTTTTTTTGCGCTCCTGCTTGCTCACTTTCTTGTAAGATGCGGATTTTTTCATCTTTGTAAATAAAAGCCAAAACAAACCCTATCACCAAGCCAATGAGATGCGCTTCCCAAGAGATATGGGCGGCTTTTATCTCTGGTGTTGGAAGGATACCTGCCAAAAGCCCACTATAAAGCACCGCAACGGCTAAGGAAACCATCAACGAGGCTTTTTCCGCCCTAAAAATGCCGCCTGCAAAGAGAAAGGCTGCCAAGCCATAGAGCCAACCGCTTGCCCCAATGTGATAGCCTTGATGCGCAAAGAGCCAAATTCCAAAACCTGTGAGCGGATACAAAAGAAAAAACACTTTGAGTCCGATTTTTTCATAAAAAAACAAGACGGCTACGCCCAAAATCAGAAAAGAAAGCCCATTTGAAAAGAGGTGAAAAAGGTCGCCATGCACAAAAGCACCCAGAAAAATGCCCACTATGCCTGCGCCTGTGCGTGGAAAGCCTACCGCCTTTGCCAAATGAAGGTCTAAAAAAAGGTCGATGCCGAAGAAAAAAGCAAACAGAGCCACAAAAAGCAGTGGCAGATACCAAATGTAGGCAGCGATAGATTTTGGAGAGGATACGGACATAAATTTTGAAATAGCCAGAAATAATCAAAAATAAATAAAAGAAAACAAAAATTGCGTGTACAAATACACGCAATCAAAACAAAGTACGACTTTGGAAAGGCTCAAAGCCTTTTGTATCAGCCTTTTACTTTTCCAAATGGCTTAGGTAGCGCAAAAGCAAACGCTTGGCTATCGGAAAAAGCGACTCTTCGAAGGGCGGGTTGATAGGGGCTTCTATCAGAAAAGTGGCAGGATTGGGTAGCTGTGGAAAACGCTGACTCAAATTCACTTTCAGATTTTCATACGTTTGGCTAAGGCTTTTCGTTACCGTTTCTACATATTGTAGGTGCAAACCGCGCCACTTTGCCTGCGCATTTTCAAAAATGCTGGTTTGGTAGCGATAAATTTGCATGTTTTTAATCGGTTGAATGGAAAAAAACAAATAGCCTTCCTGAAAATATAGCGGCGTAATGCCAATGGGCGCGATTTTGAGTTGCTCTTCTATGGTCTGATACAAGTTTTTCCCTACTTCGAGCGCGTTTGAAAAAAGTGGCAGCGCGTATTGAATAATAGCCTCTAATTCGCGCATAAAATTGTCATCTTCTAAAATTTCTTTGTAGTGCAAAGTAAGTTTTTCAAAATCTGCCTTCGAAAGTTCTTTTGGAAATTGCTCCTGCAAGATTTTCTTCTGATTTTTAAGGTGTAGTAAATTTTGATAATGAAAATGTAAATCGGAAAGTATGGGGTATAATTTTTGGGCATCAAATTCTTTGTGGCTGTGTTGTAGGTATGCCAAAAGCAGCCATTTTTTGTACTCGAAGTCGAGATGCCCTTCCGTAATCCAGTTGGGATTGAGTGTCTGCATCATCAGCCCTTTTTTAGTGAGGTGAAACAAGTTAGAAATTTTGTGGTAGGAAAAACAGCGCAGGGCTTTTGGTTTTGTAGTATCGCCCTGCTGTTTTTTTCACACAATAGAAGAGCAAAAAGCAAAAATATTACCAAATAAAAAAGTGTATCCAGCCTTTCAGACGCTCTGTCAGCCTTATTTTTAAACCCTATTCTACCTTTTTTCGTTATCTCTTGTATCAAAATTACGTTTCGAACCTTTACGACACAAACTTTGCACTATGGAAAATCAACCCCCTATCAACGATTCCGAACCCCACTTTGAGGCGCAAAATCAGGCGGCGCAAATTAAAGCCACTTTTATCAAGTACGTGCGCGAGCGAGGCGTTGTGCCTGCTTCTATCTACAACCTTATGGCAGAGATGGGTGAAAAAGAGAGCCTTTTTTACGAATATTATAGTCAGTTTCTGAACATAGAGCAGGAAATTTGGGCGGATTGGTTTGAAGAAACTATCACACGCTTGCAAAATGACGAGGTGTATCACGAGTATTCGGTGCGCGAAAAGTTATTGGCGTTCTATTTTACCCTGATGGAAGTTTTGAAGGAAAACCGTAGTTATTTGGTTACTATTTTCGATAAGCGCAATGGCGGTTTTAGAAATAAAACGCTGCATGAGTTTAAGGAAAAGTTTAGAAATTATATCGCAAATTTGATAGATGAGGGCATCGATACCCAAGAAGTGCAGCCCCGCATGTTTTTGAGCGGTCAGTATAGCAATCTGATTTGGGCAGAAACCGAATTTTTGTTGCGCTTTTGGTTGCGCGATAGCAGCAAGGGCTTCGAAAAAACAGATGCCGCCATCGAAAAGACGGTTAATTTTGTGATGGATTTGGTAGGTAGGAATTTAGCCGACTCTGCCTTCGATTTTGCCAAGTTTTTGTTCCAAAGTGTGCGAAAATAGGGCGACAATAGGGTGAAAAATAAAAGGGCAGTTTTGCTTTTAAAGTCAAGTTTTAAATCTAACAAAAGCCCTAAAAAAAAGCCCTAAAAAAAAGCTAAGAACGCAACGTTCTTAGCTTTTTTTGTTTTGTATCGAAAGGATAGCCGAAAATCAGTGCCAGAGGGCTTATTTTTTCTTGCCATAAAGACGGTTGAAACGTTCTACGCGACCTGCTTGTGCGCCTACGTGTCCTTTTGCACCTGTATAGAAGGGGTGCGAAGCCGAGCTAATCTCTACCTTTACAAGGGGATATTCTTTGCCGTCTTCCCAAATAGTGGTTTCTTTTGAAGCCACAGTAGAGCGAGTAAGGAATTTGAAGTCGCTTGATGTATCCAAAAAGACGACATCTCTGTATTCAGGGTGAATACCTTTTTTCATGACGTGATAAAATTTAGATGACAGCAAGAGGAGTTTGCCACTTGCCAAAGGAATTAGACACAAGGAATTGGAAAACAGAGCGCAAATTTAATACTTTTTCTTTTGCCCACCAAATTCTACCGTCTTTCAGATAAAAATTAGCGAAAGGGCGTTATTTTTTGATGATACGCGCCTTTATGTCGTCGAGTTCTTTTTCTTTGAAGCTGCGAATTTTGGCTTCCTGCTCCTCTATCCATGCCGTCTGTGAGTAGTTTTTGGTAGGATATTTATCGGCATAATAAACGTAGGTTTCGCCGTACTCTTCGAAAGTTTCAGCAAAGAGGTCTTCTAAGATGGCAAAATTTTCATCTACATTTTGTTTTAGATGCGTCATCTCATCACTTGGGTTCATCACTACCTCCTGCATATTTTTCCATTCCTGCGCCTGCAATTCATAGATAAAATATTCGTCGTCCTGATTGGTGGTAGCCGATACACTGACCACAATTTCATTCGAAGCCAACGCCAAAAGTGCCAATTCGTCCTGCCACGTAAGCATCTGATTTTTTTCCTCCGCGCTCATCGCTTCGAGCTTTTTACCCAAGTATTCCTCCCAAAGTCCTAATTGGTTTGGGTTTGCTTTGAGTTTCGCCCAAATTGCAGGTTTGGAAAGTGGGTCGTTTAGTTTTTTTTGCGCCTTTGCCATAGGCGAGAGTCCGAAAAGAGCGAGGCTGAAAAGCAGTAAAAATGTCAGCCGCCAAGTGTGAGAAGCAATTCCTAAAAAAGGCAGGTTAGTAGGCGAAGTTTTCATAGGAAAGTAATTGTTTGGATAGGATAGGAATAGAGGTAGGAAAGAAGTAGGGTAGAAACAGAGCAGACGAAAAGAAGCAGAAGAAGTGCTACATCGAGCAACTTTCAAACAGAGAAAAGACGCAGAAAAAACGCATTTTGTTGGGCTTCTTGATGACCCCAAACCATCTTGACGCGCTTTTTTTCCAAACCATTCGCAAAGTAAAGATAAGAATTTCAACCCAATTTGTCGCCTTCTTCTATCAAAGGCTTTCACATAGGCGAGTGGTTTTGAAGCAATAAAACCGCATTTTATACGCTTTCTATACACCAAAACCCAATTTTTGTACAAAAACAAAACAAGAACGCAAAATTAAAAAAGGCGCGTAATGCCAGAGGCGCAGCGTTTTTTACTTTTTTAAGACGTGTTTTATATGAAGATAGTGCCAAACAAGTTTATGAACTTACTGTTTTTGGAGTTGCGCTTCTAAAAAGCCAAATTTTTCTTTCTCTATGTAAGATTTTTTCAAATTTAGTAGCTCGTTTTCTTTTTCCTCAATCCATTGGTCTTCGCTATAATCGCCTTTGGGGTGCGTTTTTTTGTAGGTAACATAGCTTGCGCCATACCGCTTAAATTCCTCGAAGAAGTAATCTTCTATCAAAAAGAAGTTTTCAAAAAGGTTTTCTTTCAAATCTTCCACTTCCATCGGTTCGAGCATCACAAATTCTTCCATTTCGCGCACATAAGTACGGATTTCTTCTCTTTTTAGCAATTCTACATGTTCGGGACGTAGGGCGTAGGGGCTTTTAGTCTGATTTTTTACCTGACTTTGTGTATTATTTTTTGTACTACTATTTGTATTGCTGCCGTTTGTTGTTGTCTGATTTTTCTGATTATTTTGCGCCATAGCAGCGTTGTTTTGCCCATTATTGGGGTTTCGCTTTTGCACAAAAAGAAGCATAGCCGTTTGCTGCCACATCTTGACTTCTACGCGCTCTTGTGGGCTTAGTTGTGTCCATTTTTTACCGCGATATTCTTCCCAAAGGGGCTGAAAAAGTGGTTTTTGTATGATTTGCGCCCAAAGTGCGGGTTTATTGAGGGGGTCTTGGTAGGGCAGTTCTTGTGCCTGTGCGCCAAAAGGGGCAGTAGCGAGCAAAAAGATGAGGCTTAGGCGACACAAAGAGCGCGAAAATGAGGCAGCGGCATAGCCTTTCCCTTGCTTATCGGAGGCTAAAAGAGCCGATAAGCCAAAGAGAGAGCGTAAGATGTAGTTGCCTGTGCAGCGCGTGGGCTTCATAACCGCTTGTAGAGAGGTGAGCAGAGGATTTTTGAGTTCGTACCAAAGCGTACATACCAAATATACGTTTTTTAGCCTAAAAAAGTATAAATGCGATAGTGAAAGTGAGGAAAAAGTAGGTTTGCCGTTATTTTTTTCCTTGTAAGGTCGTCTTGATAAATTCCCAAAAGGCTTTGCGCTCTTGCTTGTTTTGCGCTATCTGACAAACTACCTGCCAATAGCTTTTTAGTGTAATTTTTGCCTTTGGCGGCGGTGCATCTATTTGAGAAGGCTGCTTTTCGGTCTGTTCATTTCCTAAAATACTTTCTTTGAGGGCTTTAAATTCGGCTTGGCTGACGGGCGCGTCTTCTTCTTCGCCCTTTCGCGCTTCTTTTTTGGGTGCAAAAGAAGGGGCATCAGCTTGGTCTTGTGCCAAAGCGTCGGCTTTTTTGTAGAATTTCTGTGCTTTTTGTTTATATCCTAATTGGTCTTGTAAAAGTCCTAAGTTGTTGTAAGCCACAGCGTCGTCGGGGTCTAATTCGATGGCTTTTTCATAGTCTTGGATTGCACCTTCCAAATCTTTGAGGGAGGCACGAATGTAGGCACGACTTGAATAGCGGTAGGGGTTGTGTGGCTCTAAGCGTTGGGCTTCATCTAAATCATTGAGGGCGGCGGTTTTGTTGCCTTTGTGAAAATAGGCGACTCCCCTATCCGACCAAATTTCGGCTTGTGTAGGGGCAAGCGCAAGGGCTTGGGTGTAGGTATCGATGGCGGCTTCTATCTGCTGTTGGTAAAAATAACTAAGTCCCAAGCCATATAGAATCCGTACATCGGCAGCTTCGTTTTCTTGAAGGCGCAAAAAAAGCGCGTGTGCTTCTTGAAATTGTCGCTTTTGTAGTAGGGCGTATGCTTCTTCTAAGAGTTGTTGTTTCATGGCAGGGAAAAATTAGGAAATAAGGCAAGGAGAAAGCCACAAAGGTAGCTCTCTTCTCCAACTTCACCAAAGGGGAATAAGTTTTGAAATGCCTGCCAGAAGTGCCTTTTTTTTAAACCGCCTTTTCTCTTTTTCTCATTAGTCTTCCAAACGAAAGCGGCTTTGCTTTTTCATCGCCTGAATTTGGGCGCGTACTTGTTCGCTATCTTCGAGGCTGCCCGAAGTGAGCATCTCCAAATTTGCGCCTGCGATAATGGTTTCGAGGCTTTCCAAGCGGCTCTTGATTTGCTTGTTTTCTTCTAAAAGTTCGAGTAGGCGTTTGCTTTCTGCTTTTTGTAGGTTTAGTTTTTTGCTTTTGATATAAATACTACCCAAGATGGCAGATAGCGGAATAGAGAAAATAAGCGTTACTGCAATGATGTCCAACATAAAATTAAGGGGGCTAAAATAGACTTGCCTTTGACTTGGAAAGCCTATCATATTGAAGAATAGTAGGAAAAAAGGTGCGTATCTTGTCAAACGAAAAAGCAATAGCAAAGATACACAAAAAGAGGGCGAAATGAAAAAGAAGGTAGCTTTCCAAACCGAAACACTGTTTTCTGCCACGCCTGTTTTTAATTTTTTTTAAGTCTTGCAAGGCGTTGCAATCGCAAAAAAGTGCCACTATTCAAGCCTATAAAGCAATTTTTCCGAAAAGTGGTTGTGCCTTATTGCATGGGATTGCATGCAATAAGGTTTTTATTTTGAATTAAAAAAAGGACAAACTAACTTTGCATTACGTCTTACAAAGACGCATCTCTGTTTTTCTCACCCTAAATTTCACAACAAGATGTTACGTCTGACTACTTTTTTAATATTCTGCCTTGTCTTTATCGGATTTGAGGCAAACGCGCAATTAAGGCTTCAATATGGAAACCCAAGCGGAAAAACGGCGACTTTGGGCGCAAAAATCAATTTCTTTATCGTAGCCGACCGCTCTGGCTCGATGTCGGGGGAAAAGATGGACAAGCTCAATGCCGCCTTGCAAGATACTTGGCAAAAAATCGCTGCCGACCCCGTTTTGAAGCAAACTGCACAGGTTGCCTTAATTGCCTTTGATGATTATGCTACAATGGAGCGCAGCCCAAGCACGCTGACGGGTAATCCACAACAGCCCTTTTTAGTGGCGACTGGTGGTACAAATCTGACCGACGCGCTTGCCTTAGTGGAAAGTGCCGTTACGGGAAATTCGCAGGAAAATGTCGTCATTATCCTTTCCGACGGTTTGCCCAACGACCCAAGCACTGCCCTGCAAGCCGCACAAAGGTTGCAATCGCGTGCCATCGTGCAGGCAGTAGCGATTGGTGATGCCCAAGGAGGTGGCGTCGATTTTTCCTACATGCAAAACCTTGTAGGGCAGAACAATGCAGCCGTTTTGAGTGGTACTAAGTTTAAGCCGCTTTTTTCAGACATCGTAGATGCCTTGCGCCTACATGTGAATGTATTGGGCGGAAAAATACTTGTCCCAAATTATTCTTTCTACATTCCAAATAATAACCATTGGAAAAAATAAACCTCTTTCTTTATGAAACGATACCTTCTATTTCTGACCTTTTTTCTGCTCGCCTGCTTTTCCCTTTCGGCGCAGGTCATCAAATTCAAGACACAAGATTTTTCTTATCGGGAAAAAAATAGCGGCACATGGACAGATTGGTCGCCCTATCAAAAACTTAGTGTGCTGGGTACGATTGATATGGACAACAACCGCATAGAACTTCACGCTGAACGCAAACAAGTGTATGATGTCATTGAATATTTGGGTGAAAGTCAAGATAGTGATGGCGATAGCGTCATGGGCTGGTCTTGTCTTAATCAAAACGGAGTAGAGTGCCGTATCCGTTTCGTAAAGCTCAATTCGCAGGGAGGTAGGCTACAGCTTTATGTTGATTTTGAAGAAATCGGACTTGCCTACAACCTTTATATACTCTAAAAAAAAGGGCTACAAACAATACTATTTTTTTACTTTTAAACACTTCGACATGAAACTTCCCTTTCTTCTCACACTCTTTTCTCTCTTTTCTTGGTTTTGGTTTGAAGGGCAGCAGGATACCCAACAAGGTCATTTTCCCTTACAAGTGGCAAAAGAGGGGGCAGACCTGCATTTGGTAGCCCTCGATTCGCCTATCTTGAAGCTCAAAAAACCAGAGTCTCATCGCCAAATTAAAAAACTGGACAATCCTGTCATTGCCGACGACCCCGTTCAGAGCGATACCAACAAAACCGAAAAGCCACAGAAAAACCCTTTTCAACAGGCTATTTCACAGCATCACAACGAAAAGATAAAAAACTTTGTCAAAGGTAGAGCCTACGACCTAACAGGCAGAAGTGCAGCCTACGCCCAAGAAGATTCCCTGATTTTCAAGGCGTTTCAGTATCAAAAAGTTTTAGATTTGAAAGATAGCACCCTGATAGCGTTGGGCAAAATCTTATCCGATACCACTGCTTTCGAAAAACGCAACTACGAATTTTTGGGAGTCTTTGCGCCTACTTTGGGGCTGGAACTCTACGACAACAAAGGCAACAAGACCGAGTACCTTTTTTGTTTTGAGATTTTGCAAGCCGAAGTAGGAAAGGAAAAATTGCCTCTTTCCAAAAAGACAACACAGAAATTGCAAACGTGCTATCAAAAACTTTTTCCCACTACCCTTAGCAGCAAAGTCAAACAAAATACGACGACTGCCAAAAATCAGAAGGTAGCGAATTTGAAAAAATAACAAAATTTACATTTTAAATTTTATGAATATGAAACGTTTTCTTTTCTTTTTCTTTTTTTATGTCGGATTGGCAGCGACAAGCCTTGCCCAGCAGCAATACGATTGGTACGTCATCTTGGCTGCCGCTACCAAAGATAGAAGCGTAGGGGTAGATTTGAGTCGAGATTATCAAAATGCCGCTAACAATTTCAAAGCCATTGCGCAAATGTTGGGCTATCAACTGCACCTTACGCAGATAGAAGGCGATAACTTTACTGCTCCTCACATCAAACAAGCCCTTCAAAATACCCTGCAAAAGGCAAAAAGCAGCCAAAACCATCGAATTGTTACTTTCTTTTCGCTCTCACACGGCATGAACTTCGAGCAGGCTACTTCCGAATTGAGCTACTTAGTTTGCAATCCTCACGACAACGTCTATAGTTCGCTACAAGAACTTCTTTCGAGCCAAGAGATTTTGGAAACCCTGCACAATAGCGGTGCTTTTGAAAGTGTCCATGTTTGGGTAGAGGCTTGTAATTCCATTCCGCGCGGCTCTGGTGCTGCACCAAGCAAAACGCTCAAACCGCGTCTTATCCTAACACAAAATCCCCTGCACGATTTACTAACCATCAAGGGCTATACCGTCATGAACGCCGCCTCTTATGGGCAATATGCCTTTGCAGGCGTGTATAGCTACGCACTTTGGGCTGCCATCGAGCAGGCGAGCAACGGACAACTTGCACCTGATTGGGAAAAAAGCATCTTTCCTTTTATCAAAAAAACAGCAGAAACAAAGGCAGTAAGAGATATGGGGGCAAAGCAAAATCCGATTTGCTACCTCAATAAAGTCGGGGGCGCACCCAACGTAGTGCATAACAATTCGCCCAACTCTAATCCAACTCCCAACACACCCAACCAACAACAAGGGGGCAATCCCGTCTTTCAAATCATCAAAGGATATAGTTCTACTACGGCAGGACGAAAAAATTAAATCATTGCTAAAATGCTCATTTCGGACAAGGCACTGCCTTGTCCCTCCGCCGTTGTTTGCGTCCCCACAAATGAGAAGTAGCGCGAAACTCTTGCTTCGCCCGTTTTGCTACGGTGGCAGTGTTGAGTTGAGTTTTGCGAAAAGCGTTTTTTGTAAAATTTGGAAACGAAATAAAATTTGGTTTGAAGCCTATTTTTTGGCTCTAAAAGTTCTCTTTTATTTCCATCTTACTTCGGACAAGGCAGTGTTTTGTTTCCAGAAATAACCGAAACGCTCCCACTTTATAGGAAAAAAACAAGGGATTACCCTTATTTGAATTATTTAAAACGATAAAAAAATATAAGAAATGCGTTTTGTCTCCTTTTTTTTGCTTATCTTGCTTTGTTTTTTGGGTCTTGAAGTGGCGCAGGCGGCGCGTTTGAAGTGGTATGTCTTGGTGGTTGCCGCTACCGAAGATACCAATCCCAACACAAGGGCAGGTATAGGGGAAAGTTATGCAATGGCTACCCAAAATGTGAGGCATATCGCAACTTTGTTAGACTATGACTTAGAAGTTTTCCCGATAGTTGGAAAAGACCTTTCCAAGCAAAAAGTTTCAGACACTTACCTACACATCTGCCGCAAGGCGGCGGCTTTGAAGGGCAAGCAAAAGACCATGTTTCATTTTATCTCCATTACGCATGGGCTAAATTTTGAGGATAGCAAGACTCAACTTCCTTATTTGGTCTGTTTTTCTCAAAATCGCGTGATGCAGAAAACCGACCTACTTTCCCTCGAAGGACTTGTCTATGATGCCTACATAGGGCAGCGATTCGATGTGTTGCATTTTTGGGTAGAAGCCTGCAACAATCAGGCAGCAGGGCATCAGAAAGCTCCTGCACCGCTTTTTTTATTGTCGCGAAACCCCAAAAGCGAGAAAGAAAAGTTACATCAACTCCTTGTCAGTCAGCCACTTGTGGTCTTGATTGCTGCACAATATAGCGAGTTTGCCGTTGTGGATACCCAGCAGGGAGGCGCGTTTGCTTGTGCCTTGTGGAAAAATTTGAGCCTATTAAGTCAGTCTGATACCCTTGCGCCCGAATGGGAACAGTTTTATCCCTTGCTTAGGCAGGACTGCAATCGCTTTGCACAAAAAATAGCAGGAGTTAGCCAAACCCCACGCCTTTTTCTTTCCCAAGATTTTAAAAATTATTTTGAAAAATAAAATTAGTATCATGATAAAAAAACTACAAAATATATCGCTTTTTTTGTTTTTTCTAATTAGTTTTTTTGGTATTCAGGCTTTTTCTATGCAGGTTTCTTTTGCACAAAACAAAGGAAAAATTATCCTTTTTTTGATAGCCTATACCCAAAATACAGCGGAAAACGCCAACTTTGCGAGCTTCAAAACTGATTCGGCGCATTGGCATCAACTTTTCAAAAAAACAGCCGAGCGGCAAAATATGGATTTTGTACCTTTTTATTTTACCGATAAAAGGTTTGCTTATGATACGATTATGAACGCCCTACCCCAGATTTTGAGCCAGATAGACGACCAAACGCGCGTCGCACTTTGTATTGCCTCGCATGGCATTTTTTCTAATGTGGCACAAGACCGTTATCCGCATATCATTTTTAAAGAAAATGATAGTATTGTTTTCAATAAAAATACAATTAGCTATACTTATCTTTTTGATAAAATTAAGATGCAAAATCCACTTTTTGCCTTCGGTTTTGGCGACCTCTGCAATGTAATTCCAAAAGGTTTGAGTGCTTTTAAAATACTTTCGCCTCGCGCACCTGTTACGGATTTGGTAGAAATAAGCCCACAAATAGAAGCCCTTTTTTTAAATAGTGAGGGTTATGTCAAAGTGGCAGCCGCCAAAAAAGGGCAAGAAGCACAAATGACGGTTTTAGGTGGAATTGCGACAAATGTTTTTTTTTCCGAACTATCAAATTTGAAAAATCCCAAGCAGACCCCTGCACAGGATTGGCAAACTCTTCTGACTAACACCAAGCAGGCGGTTGAAGAAACGGTAGGCAATATCGAGAAAAAGACGCAAGAGCCAATTTATGAGGGTTATGTCAATGCCATCGAGATTTCCGACCAAGATTACAACGTTGGCGGAGCAGCCGACCAAATTGAAGCACTTTTTCAAAACGAAGCGTCTGACAAAATTCGCGCCTTTATCCAAACCATTATCGAGGCATCTGACCAGCGAACTGATGCTTTCGATTTAGCATCTATTTTACAAAATTTACATACATTTTTCAAAAATAAACAAGTATTTATGGAAGTTAGCAGCCTTTCGCGCCCTACGCCGCGTAGGAGTGATATCGAAGTTTATTTGAAAAATTTGAACAAATTGGTTACTAAAAAAAATCCTGCCTATTATAGAATAGACATGGAAATGACGGTGCAGGAATCAAGTCCTATTGAGGTAAAAGGAAATAATAGATGGGTAAGTAAATATATTTTTACACAAATTTTTAAAGGTTTCGATAGGTACGGCGAAGTAATCTATCAAGACGAATGTGATAAAGAGGTAGAGGTTTGGATAGAAAAGGCGCAAGATGGGAGATATGAAATTTATTTGGGGAACACCAAAATTTTAGAAACGCGCCAAATTGGGACTAAAAAATACAAGAAAAAATATAATAATTTTTAAAATGAATAAACAACAACTTTTTTCTCTTGTAGCCATTATCTTCTCTGTATTTTCTCTGCCAAAGATAGAAGAACAGAAAAGTTTTCGCCTCGATTTATCGCCTCACTTAGCGGAGCAGATAGCCTGCCAATGGGATTTTTCGGCGGCGGACACTTCCTTTATTCAAACACAAAGTAAAAAAAATGTTTTAGATTTTGATTCTCTTTTCAATAACGCTTATTTGTCTAATAACAGTGTGCAGGTGAAGGAAGCCCATGCGGAGGCATTGATGCGCTTATTCGAAAATCCAGATTCGGCTTATTTTACGGCGGAGTGGAATGAAAAATCCAAAATTGCGGCAGGGGCGTATCTTTCGCTCGAATATCGGCAATATTGTAAGCGACATAGCCTTTTTTTGGAAGCGCAAAATGCAGTCTTCAATGGCTTTTTTGTGGAAGATTCCCTTTTAAAAGTAAGTGTAAGTTTTTCCCTAAAATATCAAAAAAATATGGGTGCTGATACCGATTCTCTCTATTCTGTGCAGGTTAGTAAAAAGGAGGCAGTTTTTAAGGTAGTGAAAAAAAACAAGAAAATTGTACTATTTTTGGAAAGAGTAGTTAAACTTAATAAAGGAAACTTACGTTATGAAAGAAAGCTATTTTTCCCTAAAATACGTCATCTGGAAATAAAATCTTTATTTGAGTCTAAGCCGCAGACTTACAAGCGAAATGACACCCTACAATTTATTTGGCGTGATAATTTATGCCAAAAACCTGTCGCAGTGGAAATTTGGCGAAGGAGCGATAGCGATACTTCGGGAAGGTACGATAGTTTTTCTGCACTTTTGTATAATGGTTTGGACACAAATCGAGTGGCTATTGTGCTAAGTGAGCGCGTGAGCAATGGCAGTTATTATTTTTTGATAAGGGGACTTGAAAATCCTAATTTGATTGCCAAAAGTAAAGTTTTTTATGTTGAAAATGATACTGTGGTTAATCCTTGTACTTATCAAGATATTTTATATGCTGCAATAAAGCCGCTCGACGCTACTAAATCCAAAATACAAAGTGGCGACCTACTTCGCCTTAGTTGGCAGAGCAAATACGTTTCTAACGTCAAGGTTTTCCTCTATCAGGGCAAGAAACAGGTCTTAAAAATTGGGGACTACAACCGAACCAATGTAGGCGGTATCGATTGGCAAGTACCAAAGTCGTTAGCCAAAGGCACGTATTTTGTTAGGGTTCAGAGCCTTGAATGTCCGAAAATTAGTGTAGATAGCACCCCTTTTCAAATTTCAAAATTTAAACAAAATAAAGATGAATAGCCACCAATCAAAACTTTTTAGCCTGCTACTCTTTTTCTGTATTTTTTCTTTTTCTATAAAAAACTTACAGGCGCAAGAAAAAGAGTTTATACACATCAAAACCTTGCAAAAACATAGCGCGAAAGTAACCCATGTGCGTTTTTCGCCTTCGGGTAAATATTTGGCTACAGGCGATGGGCAGGGCAAGATTTGTATTTGGGAAACGGCTTCACAAAATTTATGCTTTGAATTGCAAGCGCAAACCGACAAAATTACAGATATTGTTTTTGCCGCTGACGAATCTTTTTTTGTAACGACAAGCTATGACGGCAGCATTTTGGTTTGGGAAATGCAGGAAAAAAACAAAAAAGTAAAACTTTTAAAACGCTTTCAAAGTCCAACTATTGGGGCTTATGGGGGCATTAAGGGCTTAGAGCCTACCTTTGCTGTTATCACACCCGACAAAGAAAAAATATTTTTTGGGGGCTATAATCGACAGGTTTATCAAATCAATTTGAAAACAAAACAAGAGCCAAAGCGCGTTTTTTCAAACCCCAAGTATGGCATTACGGCAGGTATCATTACGCCTGACGAAAATTTTTTAGTCTTTACTTATGGTGGAGAAATTGCATTTTATGATATAAAAAATGAACAAATTACAAAAATATTAGGCAAACACGAAGCCGTACCTGATTTTGGTTGTGAATTAGATTTTTCTCATGCCGAGAATAAATTAGGCGTTTGGACGGTAGGGGGGCAGGTGCAGTTTTACGACCTCGAAATCAATCAGAAAGTAGGGCAGATACAAGCGACAACTTTGCAGGGTAGTAGTGCTTTTGCTTTTTCCAAACAGGGCGAATTTATCCTAACAGGGCATATAAATGACGAAGTTTTGCTTTGGGATTTGGCTTCCAAGACCATAAAACAACGCCTTGCGCCGCATAGCCAAGCAGTTTTGGCGTTGGATATTAGCAGCGACGGGCGTTATATCGCTACCCAAGATGGCGAAAAAGTCAAGATTTGGTCTTTCCAAAGTCAGCCCGATAGTGAGCCAGAGGCAGGTTTAGAGCCGCCTTTTTCTTTTGAAGATTTTGAAATTAGAAAAAATGAAACCTTAAATCTTAAACTTAATTTCCCACAAAGCGAATATATTTTAGTGCCAGAAGCTACTAACAAATTAGACTTATTATATGATTTTCTAACCAAACACAAAGACCTGCGAATTGCCTTAGAAGGACATACCGACAATGTAGGCAATGCACGTCTGAACTTTGAGCTGTCGCGCAATAGGGCAAAAGCTGCACGCAACTATCTGATAAACAAGGGAATAGACCCCAAACGCATCGAGGCATACGGCTATGGCGCAAGCCGACCGCTAACGGATAATAGCAACGAAAAGAATCGCCAAATCAATAGGCGCGTAGAAATGCGGATTTTGTGAGCCTTATGCTAAAAGTTTTTTTATAAAAGTTAAAAGTTTTTTTCGCTCTTTTTCTATGTCAATTCCTTCAATTTGACTTTGATTGATATGAGATAGCGCATTTCGAATAGCTGATACTTGACCACTTTCTGTTCTATCAAAGGTGAAACTTGTTGTGTAGTTCTTTAAAAATAAATATAAATTTGCTACACTATTTCCTCGACTTGTTTCGATGCAACTAAACATCTGACCTAAGGTTAGGAAACCTGTGTTTTCAATAAATTTCAGAAGTATGTCCTTGTCTTTAAGGATTGTGTTATTCGCCACAATGCGTTTAAGCGGTGTGAAACGTTGGGGTGGGTTCTGACATTCTTGTTTAAAAGGCTCATATATGCGCTCTTTCATAATAATTTCAACGACTTGGCAAAGTAGAAGCAAAGCCATCAGTTGTTGTTCCTTGCGGATTCTATCTTGCAAACCTTTTTGATGAGAAAAATGGTAAGTGATAAAAGCACTTAAAAATTTATCTTTTTCTAAGGGCGAAAGTTTAGCGTAGAAAGAATATTCTTCAGCTTCTTTTTCAGCTTTTGATTGTAAGTATAAAAATTTATTTTTTAACTTATATTTTAGATTATTATATAATATTTTTATTTTTTCATATTTTTCATCTGTATTCTTTTGTATTTTTATTTCTAAATCATAAATTTTTTCTCTTATTTTTTCATATTCATCATTAAAAGTTTCTCTGTTTGTTGCTATTTGTTCTAAAAGTCTATCGTTTTCTTCTAAAATTTCGTTCCAATAGTTTTGTTGCTCTTGCCAAATTTTTTCATTTTTTTCTAATAGTCTGAGTTGTTCTTTTGCTTCTGGTATAAACTTTTCTACTCCAAGAATAGTAGGAATAAGGGTAGGAATAAATTTCTTTTGCGGAAATGTAATAAGTTTTTGTAAGTTATAGATTGTATCTTTTGTATAGGAAGACGGGTAAAGTAGAGGCGAAGTATTTTGATTTTCTTCTAAATAAATAGTAACATCTTTTAGTTTTTCTTTAATAAACTTTCTATATAACGAAAAAGAAGGAATTAAACTTATTACAGCAAATCCTAATACTAAAATAAAAAAAATGGTAAAATAACTTTGCTTGGTAAGCGAAAGCGACTCTGCAATGAAGGGAAAAAAGGCAAGTGCAGCGAAGGTGAGAAGCAAGAAGGCAACAGGGATAATTTGAAATAGAAAACCGCGTCTACCCTCGCGTGGAAAGAATGGTAATCCATAAAGCAGGTGCAATGCAACAGCAGGAACAACAGAAAAAAGGATGCTGGTTCCATAGAGAAAAGCAATGTTTAGAAAGCGACCATTCCAAAAAAAGATAATAGAGTAAGCTACAATTAAAATTGTAAGTGTTATAACTAAAAAAGACATAGCGGGTCTTAGTAGCCGTTTCGGTTGAGTCTGTCCCATAAGTTTTTCCATTTAAGATGATTGTTAATTGTGGCAGGTTCTGCTTTACCTTCCTCAAGCAGTCTTGGTGTTTCGCCTACGTCATCTACTTTAAATTCGTAGATAAGGGCTTCAATGCGATGACGGTTGGTAAAAGTTGCGCTTCTGACATTTTCGGGGAGGACTTTTCCACCATCTACAACCCAATTCGCCATCTCTTCTCTACTAATTTGATTTTGAGAAAAGTTTAAATTTTGCGTCGTTACGGTTAGGATAAGGACGCGAAAATAGCCTTCACGTGCAAAAAAAAGGGAGGTGAAATAGTCGTTAAGCGAAAAATTGCCCTGCGAATTGCTGATGCCAAATCGCCAACGGTCGGGTTCTCTTTTGGGCAAGCCGTTGGCTTCGATTTGTTCTAACCTTACCACTAAGGCAAAACCATTTTCTAAACGATAATAAGACCGCTCTCTATAACCTGCCAGATTGAGTTGTGCCATAAAATAGTTATCTACTACGCCCAAACTGCTTTTATTGTGCCAATGTTCATAGCCTTTTAGAGGTACGCGAAGCGTCGGAGGCGGAATGGGCGTAGGAAATAAGGGCAGATGGCTGTTTTCAGTACGCCCTGCCAAACGTGGGGCTTGTGGCTTGGCTTCAAAGGTATAATCTTGTGTTTTTATTAGATTAAAATTATAGTTTTGTAGCTTTTCTAAGGTCTTAGCCAAATTATTTGAGCGGATATGAATTTCTCCCGAATAGTTAAAAATATGGTATAGTTGTTCTAAGGAAGGTAGTGGTGTTTGTCTGATTTGGTTTAAGTTTGCATTATCAGTATTAAGTAATGTCAGAAGTAGAGTAGGATTTTTTCTGCGCAAAATTTGTTTTATCGTTTCCATTTGAAAAAAATAAGTCCCTGCGCGAAAGCTCTCTTCGGGTGTGTTTGGGTCTTGAAGGTCGCCATTATAGATAAAAACGATAATATCGCCCTGATTGATGTTTTTGTCGTTGAGGGCTTCGAGGAGTTCGAAAGGAGTTTGAAGCCTGCTTTTGCTGCCGTCATAAGCAAAAAAGCGATTGTACTGTGCCAAACTTTGGGTAGCCGTTTTTGCCAAAAGTGAAAAATAAGTGGCATGCTGATGGCTACCTGCCGAAATCAAATGAATCCTTTGTGCCGAAATCAGGTGAGGCAGAAAAAAGAAAAGGCACAGAAAGAAAAACGGTAAAATTTTACTTTTGTATGATTTTAGCATAAAGTAGTTTTATTATGAAAATAATAAGCACGTTTTTTTTCTTTATGGCAAGATACAAAAAAAAAGCCTATGGTAGGCTTTTTAGAAAAAATAAAATCTTACTCTACAAAAGGTCTTAAATCGCGTACTTCGAGCTGCAAGACTTTGTTGCCTGCATATTCATTTTCTACTACCAAAAAGACCAAATCTATCCATTCCTGCTGTTCTAAAATTTCTAAAAAATTTAAGTCGTTGAAGACAATCGCACCAAAACTAAGGTGCTGCTGCTTGGCAGTAAATTTAAGATGGCGATTTTTGATAATTTTGATATTTTCCACCTTTATTTTTCGCGCCAAAAAGACAGGGCGCATGTTTTGGGGTCCGAAGGGCGACATTTGCTGCACAACGGCAAACATTTTAGTCGAAATTTCTTCAAAACCGATTTCCATATCAATTCGCACAGGCGGCACAAGCTGATTGGGTTCTAATCTTTGGGCGACCAGATTTTCAAAACGCGCCTGAAATTCGGGCAAATCCTGCCTTCTTAGGCTCAATCCTGCGGCGTATTTATGACCGCCAAATTGCAAGAGTAGGTCTGAACAATGCTCTAAGGTCTGATAAAGGTCAAATTCTTGGATAGAACGCGCCGAACCGACTACCAAATCCTCGCTTTCCGTTAGTACAATCGTTGGGCGGTAGTATTTATCCACACAACGCGCCGCCACAATGCCGACTACGCCCTTGTTCCAATCCTTTTTGAAGATAACATTTGCCCTTCGGCTCTCCGATTGGGCATCTAACATCGCAAAGGCTTCCTCTATCACGCCTTTTTCTATATCGCGTCGGGTGTCATTTTTTTCATTTACCAACTTTGCCAAGCGGCTTGCTTCTTCGTCGTTTTCGGAAAGTAATAAATTTAGTGAATCATAAGCATCTGCCAAACGCCCTGCTGCATTGATGCGTGGCGAAATAGAAAAGACCAAATCTTTAATCGTGATTTTGCGCCCGTAGCCGTTGGTCAGGCGTAGCAACGCTTTCAAACCTGCCAAAGGGTCTATGTTTAGCTTTTCTAAGCCAAAAAAAGCCAAAACGCGATTTTCCCCAACCAAAGGCACTAAATCGGCGGCAATACTAAGGACGACTAAGTCGAGGTATTGGTGCAAAAGCCGCTCTGGTGTTTGGGTGCGCTGGCAAAATGCAGAGAGAAGTTTGAAGCCAATGCCGCAGCCTGTTAGCTCTTTAAAAGGATAGGGGCAATCTATTTGCTTGGGATTGAGCATCGCAAGGGCGGCAGGTAGCTCGCCGTCGGGTAAGTGGTGGTCGCAAATGATAAAATCAATGCCGTTTTTTTTGGCGTAATCTATTTGCTCATTGGCTTTCACGCCACAATCTAAACTAATAATTAGTCCTACTTTTTTTTCTATCGCAAAATTCAAGCCTTCATACGTAATGCCATAGCCCTCCTTGTGCCTATCGGGAATGTAGGCAAGCAGGTGCGGATATATTTTTTTGAGAAATCCATACACTAAGGCTACCGAAGTAGTGCCATCTACATCATAGTCGCCGTAAATAAGGATTGTTTCCTGATTGTGCAGGGCTTTCTGAATCCGCTCGATGGCGATGTCCATGCCTTTCATCAAAAAAGGGTCGTGCAGTTGGCTTAGGGAAGGGCGAAAAAATTGCCTTGCCGTTTCATACTCTCTAATGCCACGTTGCCAAAGTAGGGTAGCAGGTAAGCGACTGATATTTAAGCTCTTCGATAGGCTTTCTATGTCAGAAGGGTGAGGTGCTGCTTCAAAAAGCCATCTTTTTAACTTCATGGCAAATGACGGGACGGTTTGGATAGAAAAAAGAGTGAGTGTTTGGGGCGTGTTTAAGATTCGAAAGGTAGTCTTTTTTTATCTTTTTTCAAAACAAAAAAATAAAAAGGCGCGTTTTGCACCCAAATCGGAGGCTTACTCTTGTGCTGTCTTCAAAAAGTTAGGCTTCAAAGCCAATGACAAGTACATCATCTACCTGCTTGCTGTTTTTCATCCAATCGCCTAAGATTTGCTCTAAAAGTTCTTTTTGTTTTGGAAAGGGCTGTTTGTGCATGCGCAAAAGCAGTTTGAGAAAGCGTTTGGTCATAAATTTAGCCTGCATTTCCGAATTAAATTGGTCTTGATAGCCGTCGGAAAAGAGATAAAAAGGCGTAGGATTTTCTTCTAAAATAATGGTGTGTTTCTGATATTTCTTCTCGCCGCCTTTGTCAAGCCCTTCTCTGCGTCCGCCAACGGAAAATTTATCGCCCTTGATGCGGACAACTTCTTTGTTGCGAATATAAACCAAAGGACTTTTCGCCCCTGCAAATTCCAGATGGCGTTTCTTTTTATCGATGACACAGATGGCGATGTCCATGCCGTCGCGGTTGTTGGTAGAATCTTGTTTGAGAGCCTTTCTGATGGCTTCATGCAGGGCGTTGAGAATTTCGTCGGGACTTGTTATTCCAAAAATATTGACAATCTGATTGAGAAAAGTATCGCCCAACATAGACATAAAAGCACCCGGCACGCCATGTCCTGTGCAGTCGGCAGCGACAATAAAGAGTTTGCCCTCTTTTTCGCCAAACCAATAAAAATCGCCACTCACCAAATCGCGCGGCTTGAAAAAGACGAACGAATGGGGCAGGAGTGCTTGTAGGGCTTCGGGCTGTGGCAAAACGGCTTCTTGTATCCTTTTGGCGTATTTGATACTGCTGATGATGTTTTCGTTTTTCTTTTCTATTTCAGAAAAAGCCGTTTGTAAGATGCGTGTTTTTTCTTCAATTTCCTCTTTCTGCCGCCAAATTTTTTTGTAGGAAGCCACTAATTGCAGGGCAGAATTGACTCTGGCTACCAATTCAATTTCGTCTATGGGCTTGCGCACGTAGTCTATTGCACCTGCTTTGAGGGCTTTTTCTAAGTGTTCAGACGAGGTAAAAGCCGTCGTCATGATGACGGGAATGTGGGCAGTGTCTTCGCGCTTTTTGAGAAAATCTAAGGCTTCAATCCCCGTCATTTTGGGCATATCCCAATCCATAATTATCAAATCGGGCTTGTGCGTAATCGCCTCTTGGCACGCCGCCACACCATCATGGGCATAGATGATTTGAAACTGCTGCCCAGATTCTTCAAAGATGCTTTCTATGACGGCTAAATTGCTCTCGTAATCATCTGCTACCAAAATGGTATAGGAAGTCGGTCGCAAATCTGCGTCTAAGGAGTTAGGGGATATCGATTTGCCGTTGCGCATTGGGAGTAAAAAAAGCGACTGCTAAGGGTTTTTTGCCCAAAAAGAATTATAGGAAACAAATATAAAGCAAAAAAACAAATTCCGACCTGAAAACTTCTCAAAACTTGCAAGAATGAAGCCACTTTTACTGTTTTTTAGGATAAAAAAGAGTAGCTTGCTATCGCGGCTGAATCTTCAACTGTTCAAACAAAACCTTGTTGGGAATAAAACCGTTGCAGGGGCGGTCGGCTAAAAGTGTAACTGAATGGCGCGGGTAAATATTAACGCGCACCTCTTTGCGCGAAACGGACATAAGTGGCTCTTGGTTACATTCATAAGTAGGTATGAAAATCGTCGTAACCTCATAACTATTTGTGTTCCGCAATTTTACGTGCGTATTGTAGCGCGAGTCGTAGGAAGAGCTACCATGCTTGACATAAAACTCCACGCCTTCTCTTTTTTGCCACAAAACCCATTCATTGGTTTTGATAGGATTTTGGAATGACCCTAAAAAGGCTACCAAAAAGCTAAAACAAGCCCCGAAGCCAAAAAAAACGAGGGCTTTGGTATGGGGTAGCGAGCATCTCGAAAAGAAAATAGAGCCATTTGGCAATCGCGCTTTCATAGTATTTGGGGTGCGAAAAAAGCAAAATAAAGGATAGGTGGAAAAAAACAAGCAAAAATCGTACAGACTTTGTCGCCCTCTTGGTTGTGCTACTCTTCGGGTAGGATTTTGACCTCTATGCGGCGATTGAGTTCGCGCCCTTCCAATTCGTCGTCGTTGCTGGCGATAGGCTGCGTCTGCCCGTAGCCCTGTGCTTGGAGGCGGTAGGCTTCTATTTTTCCCTTTTCAATAAGAAACACGCGGACGGCTTCGGCACGTGCCTGCGAAAGCACCAAATTACTCTTGGGGCTACCAACATTGTCCGTATGTCCGCCAATTTCAATGCTTAGGTCGGGATTCTGACGCATAAAGTCTGCCAAACGCAACAGTTCGGGGAAAGAGCGCGGTTCGAGATTTGCGCTGCCTATCTCGAAGTAAATATTTTTGAGGATATACTTTTTAAGGCTGCCACTGGTTAGAAAGTCGTCCATCTTGATTTCTTTTTGCACCTGCAAATGAAAATTTTGGATATAAATCTTTTCACTTCTTCGTGCCAAAATAGAAGGATTTAGCCGTAGGCTCTGCTCATACAAGGTTTTTTCATTCAAAATGACACTGATTTTCACTTGCGGCAATAGGGGCAGACGGATTTGATATTCGCCCTGCGCGTCGCTTTGTGCAAGCCAATGTTTTTCTATTGCCTTTTCGGAAGTAGCGGCTTCTTCTGAATTGAAAATCAGAATCTTAGCTCCTGCCAAAGGCTCTTGGCTATCTCTATTTTGTACTTTCCCTTTCAAAGTGAGGCTATCAAAAAGGAAAAAGCGGAAAATATCTTCGCCCCCAATGCTTCCCTTTCTATTTGAAACCAAATAAGCCACTTCTTTTTCTAAATTGAAATAAAAATCATCTGCGACACTATTGATGGGATAGGGCAGGCGTGTGGGGCTGCGCCATTTTTTTGTTTTAGGCTCGAAGGTAGATTTAAAAACGTCGTAACCGCCCATTGCATTATGCCCTTTTGAGCTAAAATAAAGGGTTTGGTCGTCGGCTAAAAAAGGCGAAACTTCGTGATAGGTGGAATTGAGGCTATCCAAAGGCTCTGGTTTCTGCCAATCTTTCAGGTTTTTATCGTAATAAGCTACAAAAAGCTCAAAATTTTCTTTCGAGCGGTAGTCGGAAGCAAAGATGATAAAGTCTTGTTTTTTAGAAAGAACGGCATATTTTTGCACGCCTTTGTCGGCATCGAGGGTAGGCGAAAAAAGTTGGGAGGGCTGCCAAATGCCTTGTTTTTGCTCGATAAGGTGCAGTTGTCCGTTTTTGGAGATAAGTAATTTTTTGTCGCTGCCCGTAAAGCTGCGTTCCAAAATTTGTAGCACAATAACCTCGTCGGTTTGGCTGCTATGGGCTTCGTCGCTAACATAAAAGGGCTGATTTTTTTTCCAACTGCCGTCGCTATTTTGGGTGCTATAATGGGTTGTGAAACGGTCTTTGTCGTATAAATGGGCGGCTTGTCGGTGGTTTTGCGATTCTCTATTGGTTGTAAAAATCAAATCGCGTTGGGTCTTATCTAATAAAATCCCAAATTCATCAAATTCTGAATTGATTTCTGTCCCTAAATTTTCTATAAAAATGGCATAAGGCTGTGTGTAAGCCTTTTGCGCCTCGCCAAGTTGTGCCTCTAAATGGGTGGCAAGTGCGTCGTAGGCTTTTTGTTTCGAATCTTTTTCCCTGCTTTTTTTAAAGGAAAGAAGCGAATTTTGGGCAGCGGCAAAATCTTCATTCAAAAAATGCGCTTCGGCTAACCAATAATAATAGCCCACTTCGCCCTGTGGCGCGGCGGCAGGGCTGATTTGAGCCAACAAAGACAAGCCCTTTTCCGCTTGGTGGAGATGGATTTGCGAAACAGCCTGATAAAATTGCGCTTCTACGTTGTTCGGATTGATTTTGAGGGCTTCTTCGAAGAAATAACGCGCACTGCGGTAGTATTTTTTTTCTAAATCTTCTTTGCCATTGAGCAAAAAATCGCGCTCTGCCTGCGCATATAGCTGCATAAGGGAAAGCCCGATAAGAGAGGCACACCAGAAAAATAGGCGCGAAAAGCGAAAAGACTGCCGTTTCATAACCGAAAAGAAAGTAAGGTTTGGGAAAAAACCTTGTCGTACCGAATTTTGAACAAGATAAGCGAAAAAACAATGCTAAAAAAGCAAAAAAAAGCGGCAAGCCTTAATTTTTTGCCCAACTTCGCCTAATTTGTGCCGCCTATCTCTAAAATATTCACTAACTTATACGCAACTTGCTGCCAAAAGTAGGCAGCCTGCAAAAGGGCATCAAATTTGTACCGCCATTTGGGGCATTTTATAGCTCTTTTTTTATTTTCAATTGATGTTTTACACTTTTCCACCTTTTTTATGTTCAAAAGAATTGCATCTGAAGCCTTAGGATTGAGCGACATCGGCATCATTGTACCGCCTTCCGATTACGACAAAGTAGAGTCGGACGATTATATCTTGCATGAGGACGGCGAAAAGATTTTTTTCCTCATCAAATCCAAACAAGATGAATATTGCTTTACCAATCGCGCCTTGGTGCATGTAGATGGCAATAGTGCCTTAAACAAAAAACGCCTTTTGAAGCGATACGAATATTACAAGCACCCTATCGGCGGCGTTACTTTGGAAACCGCTGGAAATATTGATTTAGATGTAGAGATAAAATTCTACATGGGCAATACGGATTATGGCGACAATAGCTCGCTCAAATCGGGCGGCGGTCTGACTTTTTCTATTGACGTGGATAAAAAGCAGATAAAGCAGTTAGCCGACTTGTATAAGGCTCTTTACACGATTTCCCTTATCGTGAGTGAGAATCATTCGAAGTTTCGCACCCACATGGAAAGTTTAGACAAGGCACTACAAACGGTGGTTGGCAATCGCAGCGAGTCGGTCAATAAGGTCGATGAATTGAAGCGCGTCCATGAGTACGTCTTGGCTTGGATTGAGGCGGGCAAAGAAAAGTATCTACGCAAAGATTTTTCGGAAGTGTTTTTGAAGTACATCAACAACTAATTTTTGAATAGCTTTCAAAAAAATCTCTTATCGAGCAGGGCTTGGTAAGAGATTTTTTTTTTGATAGAGTAAAAATAAGGCACCGTTTGGGGCAGTGAGATATTAAATTCTAAAAATTAGATTCAAATGTAGGGACAAGGCATTGCCTTGTCCTATGCCCCAAACCCTAAGGGTCTTCAAGACCCTTAGGGTTTAAGTTCAAATTTTATTTTGTTTCTAATTTGATAAAACAAGTTTTTTTACAGAACTTAACACCACTGCCCTGCCCATACGCCTAACTCTTTCTAAGTTGTTCAAGTTCGTATGCAAAGCCACTTGAAAGGATAGGGAAGCGACACCACGTTTTGGGGTCGAGGTTTTTGTCGTCTAAGTGGAAAGAGGGCGCGTAACGCTCACGTTTCCATTGGTTTCTGCTCCAAAGTCGGAAAAACTTGTCTATCCAAATTTTGAGTTGTTCGCGCTCGTATTGTGTAAAACGTTGTTGCAGGACAAGCAAACACTCGGCGGGCATTTTTTTGTCGCGAATGGCAGCCTCCTCGATGGCATCTAAAAGGTCGTAGGGCATCAGGTCGTCTTCGTCGGTTTGCTTGTTTTCAAGCGGACGTAGCTCGGCAGTGGGTGCTTGCTGATTGACATACTGCAAGGCAGGAATTTGGAAGCGATTTTCTATGCCCTTTTTCTCTAACCATTTGAGCCATTTGCGCAGAAAGTCCTTGTCTATGCCTGCAATGGGGGAAAGCCCTCCGCTGGTATCGCCGTCCATAGTGGCGTAGCCAACGGCAGCCTCTGAACGATTGCTGGTAGAAAGCAGCAGGGCATTGTGAATATTTGCCAACATCCAAACCGAAGGCGCACGCACACGCGCCTGTACGTTTTGTAGCGTGATGTCGTCTTGCGCCCAAGTGAGTTTGCGCCCTAAGGCTTTTTCTACAATTTGGTGATATTCTTTTACTACCTGCCCAACATTGAGCTGATAATGGGTCGCATGCAAGGCTTTGGCTAAGGCTTCGGCGGCATAGCGCGTCGTTTCCGAACTGTTTTCGGTGGGCTGGTAGGCTGTGATGATGATTTTTTCGGCAATCTCCTCGATGTTTTTTGCCTCTTTGATGGCTTTGATATGCGAAAGTTGGGCTTTGAAGGCTTCTAAGCCGATACTTTCTACGCCCAATTTTATCATCAGAAAACAACAAGCCGCCACTGCCGAAGAGTCTGCCCCACCGCTAAGGGAAATGACAAAGCCCTGTGAATAGCTTTTGCGCAAATAATCAAAAAGCCCTAAGGCTAAGGCACGCGCAAACTCTTCCTCCCAAATTTGGGGACTATATTCCCACGACTCCTCGTTGGGGTCGTAGGGTTCGGTCTCGATGCTTGGGTAGGAAAAGGGCAGGTTGATACAATTTTCTTGGGTAGGGGGCAAATCAAAAGTTGTGCTGGCTTGCGATTGTGCAATTCTATTGGCATCAATATCAATTACTGCCGTCGTAACGAGCTGCTCATAAAAGCCCAAACGCTCGCCTATGTTCGCAATTTCGCCTGCCGAAGCAATGATAGTGCCGCCGTCGTAAATGGCTCTGCCTGCCTCGTTGCCCAAAAGGTTGGCATAGATATAGGCGACTCCAAAGGCGCGTGAGCCTTCTAATACAAACCGTTTGCGCACTTCTATCTTACGAAAAGCAAAATGACTTGCTGAAGGGTTGAGTATCAAATCTGCGCCGTAGCGGTAGAGATTGCGCCCAGGGCGATTCGCTACCCAGGCATCTTCACAAATTTCGAAGCCCATCTTGATACCACCAATATCGAAAAAGATGTCGCCTAAGGGAAACTGATGAGCGGTTTGGTCTAAATCGTGTAGCGTGATTTGTACCTGCTTTTCTGCTACCCAAGGCGTAAACCAGCGCGGTTCGTAGTGTATGCCATTGCCTGCTAAAAATCTTTTGGCAGCAAAGCCTGCAATTTTGCCATCTACTACCAAAGCGCAAGTATTGAAGGTGCGATTTTGATACATCAGCGGCAGACCCAAACAGGTGATAATGCCCTCTGTGTGTGGCAATATTTCGAATAAAACCCTTTGAGCGGCAGCTATCACGCCGGGTGCGTAAAACATATCTTCGCAGCCATACCCCGTAATGCAGAGTTCGGGCAAACAAAGAATACTAACCTGCTGACGCTTGGCACTGCTGATTGCCGCTAAAATGCGCCTTTTATTGCCTTCCCAATCTAAGGGCGTTTGGTTCAAAACTGCCCCTGCAACTTTGATGAGTTTCATATCTTGATGATAAAAAGTGTGTAGCCGAAAGATACGATTTTTTTGGAAAAATACAACCGTCGGCGAGGGCGTTGTCCGTCGGCGCGGTCTTTTCGCACGCCATTGTTTGCGCCGTTGTTTGTGTCCTCACAAATGACTCCGCCGTTGTTTGTGTCCCACAAATGACTCCGCCGTTGTTTGTGTCCTCACAAATGACTCCGCCGTTGTTTGTGTCCCACAAATGACTCCGCCGTTGTTTGTGTCCCACAAACGACTAAAAAACCTAAACTGCCATTTTGCCGTTGTTTGTGTCCCACAAACGACTAAAAAACTGACAAAAGTGCAGGTTTTGTGTGCTTTGGAATAGTCTTTGTCGAGTGCTTTTTCGACTACAATCGGTCTTGCTTTTTTCTCATTTCCTCATTTTCTTCACGCTTTATATCCTACATTATGTTAGAACAAGGTACGCTTTCGGTTAATACAGAAAATATTTTCCCTATCATTAAAAAGTTCCTCTACTCTGATAACGAAATCTTTTTGCGCGAACTGGTCGCCAATGCCGTAGATGCGACTCAAAAAATTAAACGCCTCTCCTCTTTGGGCGAATACAGTGGCGAATTGGGTGAGTTGCAGGTAGAAATCAAGCTCGATAAAGAAGCCAAAACGCTCACCATCAGCGATAAAGGTATCGGCATGACGGCAGAGGAAATCAAAAAATACATCAATCAGATTGCTTTTTCGGGTGCAACCGAATTTGTAGAAAAGTATAAAGACCAAACCAAAGAGATTATCGGACACTTCGGCTTGGGCTTTTATTCGGCTTTTATGGTCGCTAAAAAGGTAGAAATTCTGACTAAATCGTATCAAGACGCGCCTGCTGCCCTTTGGAGTTGTGAAGGCTCTACGTCTTTTAGCATCGAGGAGGCACAAAAAGAAGAGCGCGGTACGGATATTATCTTGCATATTGCACCTGATTCGGAAGAATTTTTAGAAAAAGCCCGTCTGACCAATATCCTAAACAAACATTGCAAGTTTCTGCCTATCAAAATCGTCTTTGAAGGCGATACCATCAACAATACCGAGCCGCTTTGGGTACGAAAACCCGCCGACTTGCAAGACGAAGATTACCTCAAATTCTACAAAGAACTCTATCCCTTTTCGCCCGACCCCCTCTTTTGGATTCACTTAAACGTAGATTATCCCTTCAATCTAACGGGGATTTTATACTTCCCAAAAGTGCGCCAAGACCTTACTGTTTCGCGCGACAAAATCCAACTTTATAGCCGCCAAGTCTTTATCACTGACGAGGTAAAGGACATTGTACCCGAATTTCTGACCCTGCTACATGGTGTTCTCGATTCGCCTGATATTCCCCTCAACGTTTCACGTAGCTATTTGCAGGCAGATGGCAATGTGCGTAGGATTAGCAATCACATCATGAGCAAGGTAGCAGAAAAATTAAACCAACTTTTCAAAGAAAAGCGCGAAGATTATGCCCAAAAATGGGACGACATCGGTCTTTTTGTCAAGTATGGGGCTGTTACCGAAGAAAAGTTTTTTGAAAAGGTAGAAAAAAGTATTCTTTTCAAAAACATTGAAAATCAATACTTTACCTTAGAAGAGTACAAAGAAAAGGTAAAAGCTGCCCAAACTGACAAAGACGAAAAAGTAGTTTTGCTTTACACCACCGACCCCGAAAAGCAGCACACTTATATCCAATCGGCACAAAAGCGCGGCTATGATGTCCTACAATTTGATACTGTCATAGACCCACATTTTACCCAACGTCTGGAAAGTAAGCAAGAAAAGCTACAAATCAAGCGCGTAGATGCCGATTCCATCGATAAGCTCATCGAAAAGGCAGAGACACTTGAATCGGTGCTTTCCGAATCTGAAAAGGAAATTGTAAAGAAAGTATTTGAAGAAGTAACACAAAATGCCGCTAAAAGTGCCAATCGTCAGGTGAGTGTTGCCATCGAGGGGCTGCCTGAAAGCGAAATGCCCGTTGTGATAACACAGTCGGAAATGATGCGCCGCTTCAAAGAAATGAACGTCGGTGGTGCAGCCATGATGGGCGGCGCGATGCCCGAATTTTATCAGGCAGTAGTCAATGGCAATCATGCCCTCATTAGAAAAATTGCGACCGAAACCGACGCGGCTACCCAGCAAAAATTAGCACAACAGGCTTTTGATTTGGCTTTGCTCTCACAACATTTGCTTTCGGGCAAATCGCTCTCTGACTTCATCGAGCGTAGCCTTTCGCATTTGGTCTAAATTTGATACAACGCTCTGTTTCGCGCAAACTTGCTCAAATAGCAAGTTTGCCTTGCGAAGCTAGAGCTTCGCGCTACATTGTCCTAAACCTTGTCCTAAGTTTGGCTTGAAACAAAAAAGAAAAACGCTACCTTTCTATCGAGAAAAGTAGCGTTTTTTCAATGATGTGCTTGCTATCATTATCTTGTAGGGGTTAAGCCTATAAATTCGCGCTTTTTTGGCGCGTGAGATAGAACCTTAGCACTGCCACTATTGGGTGGCGTGTGGGCTTATGCCTCGGCATTGTTTGAGTCGGCTTCGGCTTCTTGTCCTTCTTCTTCGCCCTTAGCAGCAGCGATTTCAGCGGCAAGTGCAGCTTCGGCTTCTTGTTTCTTTTTGAGCAAGGCTTCCGCACGAGCTTGGCTAACTTTAGCTTCAGCAGCCAGACGCGCTTTTTTCGCTTGTTCTTTCTCTTCGGAAAGTTTGCTTACGCGGTCTTGGATTTTGCTTTCTTTGCTATTGAGCCATGCTTGGTAACGCTCGTCTGCTACTTCTTGTGGAATCGCACCTTTCAACACTCCTAATTGGAGGTGTTTGCGAATCATCAAGCCTTTGTAGGAAAGCATGCGACGAACCGTATCGCTGGGTTGCGCTCCTTTCAAGAGCCAATCCAAAGCCTTCGATTCATCTAAAAGAATAGTAGCAGGGACAGTATGCGGGTTGTAAGTCCCGATTTTTTCTACGAATTTGCCATCCCGTGGCGCTCGGGAATCTGCTACGATTACATCGTACAAAGGTAATTTTTTGCGCCCTCTTCTTGCAAGTCTGATACGTACAGCCATTGGATAGAGGTGTTATTCAAGTCTATTTTTGATTGTTTCGAGATATAAGGCTGCAAAGGTACGCACATTTTTCTACCTACGCAAACTTTTACCGAAAAAAGTTCCTCAAAAGGGCTTGAAAATCAAAAGTTTTTTCGCCTTCCTAACCAAAAAATATAGGGTAGAAAGCCTAATTTGCCCATAAGTAGGGAAAAAATTTGTCCTAAGAGCGTTTTTTGAGAAGGCTTGCTTCTAAGGTCGCCAAATTTTATTTGGTCTGATAGGCTTCAAAAATCTTGCGTTCTTCGGGTTTGTATCGCCCCGATTGGGTCAGGAAAGTGGCAATTTGTTGGATAAGATAGGGCGAAAGTAGCTCGATTTGGTTTTGTTCAAAGGTTTGGAGGAGGAATTTTTTATCAGCCTGAAAATCGCTTTCATTGCGCAGAAAGTCGGGCAAATTGTGTTGTACCGAAAAACGCAGAAAGCGGATTTCGGCATTATCGGGGGCAGCCTCAATCGCCTTTTTAAATAAATCTTTCGCCTTATTCACCTGTGCAAATTTGCTATACGGACTCCACATGTATTTTGCCAAAATCGCTTCGCACGCGCCCTCGTAGGCGCGATACACAGGGTCTGTCGCGCTTTTTTTCTGTACTTCTTTCAAAAGCGATTCGGTCTTGCGCTCGCTGTCTGTGGCAGAAAAATAAGCCTTGCGGATTTGTTCTATGTCGGTGTGTGTGCTGTGCATGGGAGAGATTGCGCCTATTTTGGCAAGGGTAGGAAGACAAACGATAAAAAAAACGAAGCATAGCGTTTGCACTGTTCTGATAACCATTCGCATTGGGTTTTGTTTGTGTTTTTTTTCGCAAACATAACGCAAAAGATGCAACTCTTTGTTTAATAGCCTTGTCTTTCTATGCAAATTCGCGATTTTATTTCCTCGATTTGCCCTTTGGGTAGGGCTATTCCTCATTCTTTTCTCTATTTCTTATGAAAATGATACCTCTTTTCCTACAAGGCGTTCTATTTTGTAGCTTCTTTTTTCTCCTCGCCACTCACGCGCCACTGGCAGCACAGAGCCAAAACGAAACGCCCGATTCTACCACTACTCAAAAAAATAGGCGCAAGGTCAAGATTACGATAGAAAAAGACGGCAAGACAGAAGTCTATGAAACAGAAGACTTTGATATTCAGGTAGATGTCGAAGAATTAGAAGACATTGCCGACATCAGAATTTGGCGCGGCAAGCAGGGGAAAATCAAAAGACCCATTTTCGACTTCGACTTTAAAATCGATGGCGAGGCTTTTTCCCAAGAACTACGCACCGACATAGAAGCTGCCATGCGCGACATGGAAGATGCCCTTCAAGATGTAGCCGAAATGTTTGAAGATTTCCCACAAATTGATGTCCAAATTGAAGAACAAGCAAGAGGCTATCGCTACCGTTTCCCAACAGACGAAGATGAAGCACGACAAAAAAGCACCTACGCCATCAAAACCATTCACTTCGAAAACCTAAGCCCCAACGAGCTACCGCAAGCCTTCAATACCCAACTATCTGACAACCAAATAGAAGCATTGCCCGATAACCGCTGCCAAATTACGCCGCAGGTATCAGAAGGAAGTTTTGATATAAAACTAAAAGACATCAAAAAAGAAACGGTATTCATTGCCCTATATCGCGATTCGGGTGCTTTACAGCACGAGGAGATGCGCGAAGCCGTAGAAGGCGATTTTCAGACCCAAATTGATTTGCGCGGATATGGCGCAGGCACTTATTTTTTGCGCACCCAAGTAGGCAAGCAGACCAAATGGCAGAAAGTTGTTGTTACGGCGGCTCTCTAAATTTTGCGCTAATTGGCACTAATTGGCAAGAAGGGCAAGACCTTGCTGCTATTTTAAAGCGGCGAGGTCTTGTTTTTTTAAAAGTTCCACAAAGTGGTGGCTGCCTCTTATTTTTGTGGTAGAAAAATGCAACTTGCTTGCAAATAAAAACTTTGGAAGCCAAAACGCTGAACAAAAAGCAAAAAAATAAGGGTTATACCTTATTTTCTTTGGAAATAAGTGCCTAAAAGTCAAGATGTTGAAAATTTTTAATCTTTTATGCACCTGCGCGTTTTGCATTTGGATTGTTTTTTCCTATCTTTGCATGTCCTTTTGATAAAAAGGATTGTTTGTAGCCCATTTTCATCATGGCTTAGGATAGAGCAATCTATTTTAGGCTGTGAGTAGAAAAACACTCCAGCTTTGTTGGAGTGTTTTTTTTGTAGCAATATAATTTCATTTTTTAGCTAAAAAAAAGTTTCTATATGGTATCAAATGAAAAAACATTGGTAGAAGGCAGTTTTTGCATTGAAAAATTCGAGGGCAAAGGCGGTTGGCATTACCTTTACTTGCCCCAAGTGCCACAAAACCCAAGGGCTTCTTTTGGTTGGGTGCGTGCTATGGGACAAATAGACGCGCTCACCTTGCCACATTGTCGTCTGATGCCCATGGGAGGCGGTCGTCTTTTTCTGCCTTTGGGGGCAGCTTTGCGCAAAAAATTGGGTAAAAAAGCAGGAGATTGGGTAGAATTGCGACTTTATCCTTTTGCCTTTCCGCAGGATTTTTTAGAAACTTGGCAAGCCTGTTTGCAGCATGCACCAGAGGCGGCGGCGATTTTTGCGCGGCTTTCGGATTTGGAAAAAGAAAAAAGCCTCGATTATCTTTTTGCAGCCCCAACAGAGGCAGAGCGCGTAGATAGAATGGTGCGCCTGCTTCGCAAATTAGAGTTGTGAAAGGCAGGATTTTGCCTTTTCAAAATGGTGCTAAGTTCTAAAAAAACAGTTTCTAAAAATTGGGTACAAATGCAGGGACAAGGCATTGCCTTGTCCGAAGTTGTATTGAAATGGCAGCACAAAACTAATAGTTTTGATAAAATATTTGGTTTTAAATTTTTTATTTTCAAAACAAAACATAAATCTTGTTTTTTACTATTTTGCTCTGATGCCTTTGTTTTATGATGCTTTTACTCTACGGCTTTTCCTGCGCCCTGCCAAGCGACGATACCATTTCTTAGGTCATAGATTTGGGTGAAACCCAGTTCCTGCAAGATGCCACTTGCCATGCCGCTACGCGCTCCCGAACGGCAATACACAAAAATAGGCTTGCTTTTGTCTAAATTCGCCACTTTTTCTTTAAAATCCGAACTACTAACATCAATATTGACGGCATTTTTAAGGTGTCCGCTTGCAAATTCGGCAGGTGTGCGCACATCTACAAGTTGTGCCTGTGGGGTAGCAGCTAATTTTTGCTCAAAATCTGGTGTGGTCAGTATTTCTTTTGTGCCTTTTTGTGTGGCTGTTTCGGTAGTAACGCTTTGTGGGGCTTTTTGGCACGCGCCCAAATGAACGACCAAAGAAAACATCAGACCCAAGACAAGGCTGCGATAAAGGGCAGGCGTTTGAAAGCCTGTCCAAAAGTTTTGTTTTTGCATAATAAAGGAAAAAAAGGAGTGGAGAGGGGAATAAGGTTAAATTCTAAAAATCAAAGGTAGGGACAAGGCATTGCCTTGTCCGCAACAAGATTGAAATAAAAAAGGGCTTTCAGACCTAAAAAAGTGTTCTGCCCAAATTTTATTTCGTTCAAATTTGAAACAAGCCATAAAAACGGCTACTTTGACTTTTTTTGCAAAACTTCTTCATAGACTATCTGTTGAGCCTTTGCGTCCGTTGGTTGCTTTTGGGCTTGCTCGTGCAGAGCGGCAGGGGTGCAACTACCCATGCCACAGCCCACATTGAGCAGACTTTGTACCAATAAAATACCACCTAAAAAGAGCGCACCCATTTGCGATTCCCAAATGCCCGAACCTATAAAAAGCAGGGCAAGTCCCAAACGCAAAAGGCGAATAAAATCCCAAGGTGCGGATAGGGTTTGATATAATTTTTGTATCATCTGATTTTGAAAATAAGTCAGAATTTTGAAAAATAATTAGCTTAACTTCGCTTTCAAACCTTGCCAACCGCCGCCGTTATAGACCTGTGCATAGCCTTTTGAAGCCAAAATGCCCTTCGCAATACCGCTCCGCCTACCTGAAGCGCAATGTGTGATGATGGGTTTTTGCTTGTCTTTGAGCTTGTGCAGATTCGCTTCTAAGCTATCGAGGGGAATGTTGATAGCCCCTTTGATGTGTCCGCCTGCAAATTCGGCTTGGCTGCGGACATCCACCAAAATTGCGCCTTGTGCCACTAAGGTTTTGAAATCTACGGCAGGGGCAGCGGAAAATCCAAAGAGTTTTTTGAGTGTTTCGAGCATCTTAGAAATGAGAAAGTGTTAGAAAATAGTTTTAGTTTTTGAGTTTAAAGTTGTAATTTGTGGAAGCAAGTCTTTTTTACCTCCACAAATTACAAAATTTTTCAGACCTAACCTTTCAAGGCTTAGGCTTGTGTCTGTGCCTGCAAATAATTGACATCTAACCAAGAGCCACCATTGTAACATTCAATTCCTTGCGCCGAAAGGTACATTTGCGCCTGTCCGCTGCGATTGCCCGAAGCACAACAGAGGATAAGAGGCGATTTGAGGGCTTTGATTTCTGCTACTCGATTTGGAATTTCGTGTAGGGGGATATTGAGCGCACCTGCTGGGTGTCCGCCCATAAATTCGCCAAAACTGCGTACATCTACGATAGTGCCTTCGCCATTTTTTAGGAGAGTTGCCAAATTTGTGTTCATATTTTTCTTCGTTTGGGGTGAAAAAGTGGAAAAAAGAATAGAAAGAATCAGAGAGAAAATAAGAAAGAGAATAAGCGATAAAATCAGAATAAAAACAATAACCAACGTGATAGAGAAAGGGGTACTCAAAAAGGAAAGAAGTCGTTTTCTGTTTTGATACTACAAAGTTAGGGCTTAAAAGGCAGGCGTTTCGTAACAGATGTTACTTAGCCGCTTAAAATTTGGGGTTTGAGATTTTGAAAATCAAGATGCTTTTTTTTCGTACCTTTGTGCGAGTTTATTTTCAAACCCGATACCGCCATGAGTCGTTCTAATTCGGAAAAAAAGCCCAACCACGAGGGGAAAGAGGCAAAGGAGATGAGTTTTTTAGACCATCTGGAAGAATTGCGTTGGCACTTAATTCGTGCCTTTGCTTCTATTTTGGTTTTTAGCATCATTGCCTTCCTCAATGAAAAAATCGTATTCGGGGGGATTATCTTAGCTCCTTCGCGTGCCGATTTCTGGACGTACCAGCTCTTGTGTCAGATTTCTGATGCCATTTGCATCAAAGAGTTGCCTTTTATCATTCAAAATCGCGTCCTGACAGGGCAATTTACGATGCACATTGCGGCTTCTTTTGCGGTGGGTATTGTCTGCGCCTTTCCCTATACTTTTTGGGAACTGTGGCGATTTGTCAAGCCCGCGCTTTATGTTTCGGAAAAACAGACCATTCGCGGCACTACCTTTTTCGTGTCTTTGCTTTTCGGAATAGGCGTTTTATTTGGTTATTTTATCATCACGCCACTTTCTATCAATTTTTTGTCTAATTATCAAATAGACCCCAGTATCGTCAATGAAATTGACATTCATTCCTACGTTACGACGGTGGCGATGCTCACTATCGCCTGCGGTTTGATGTTCCAACTGCCGATGGTTGCTTTTGCCCTCTCGAAGGTAGGTTTGGCTACGCCTGCCCTGATGCGCCACTTTCGTCGCCATGCCATTGTCATTATTCTTATCATTTCGGCAATTATCACGCCGCCCGACGTAGTGAGTCAGGTCATTATTTCCCTTCCCATTTTTGCCTTGTATGAAGGCAGTATCCTTATTTCGGCTTGGGTAGAAAGGCAGCGAATCCGCCAATTAGCCGCACAAAAGCAGGCAGAAATAGAAATTAGGGCAAGCGAAAATCAGGAAACGGAGGGTTAGCGGCAGTGGTGTTAAGTTTTAAAAAATCGTTTGTCAAGGTAGGGACAAGGCACTGCCTTGTCCTAAGTTGGATTGAAATAAAACGGCATATATTTAGATAAAAACAAAACTTTCTAATTTTTTTAAAATTTTAAATCATCATATTTTAAATCAAACTCTACCTGCTTACTTTTTTAAAGAAATAAAAAAAAGCAACCCCAATAGGAGTCGCTTTTTTTGTAAAGCAAATCGGTATCATTTTTTATTTTTTACCATCTACTTCTTCATAATCTACATCTGTAACGTCGTCTGCGCCTTTGTTTTCCGCGCCTGCTGCCGAACCTGTCGCGCCTGCGTTGGGGTCAGTTCCTGCTGCACCTGCGGCGGCGTACATTTCTTGCGAGGCAGCGTTCCAAGCGGCTTGTAGGGTTTCCAAAGCGGTTTTGATGCCGTTTGCATCTTGTGCGGCATGCGCTTTGCGGAGGTCGTCGAGGGCAGATTGGATAGCGGTCTTGTTGCCTTCTGAAAGTTTATCGCCAAATTCTTTGAGTTGTTTTTCGGTCTGATAAATCATCGAGTCGGCTTGATTGACGGCATCTACCTTTTCTTTGAACTCTTTGTCGGCAGCGGCATTGGCTTCGGCTTCGCGCTTCATACGCTTGATTTCTTCGTCTGTAAGACCAGAAGAAGCCTCAATGCGGATTTTTTGCTCCTTGTTCGTACCTAAGTCTTTTGCCGAAACGTTGATAACCCCGTTTGCGTCAATATCAAAGGTTACTTCAATTTGTGGGATTCCGCGCGGTGCAGGGGGGATACCGTCTAAGTGGAAGCGTCCGATGGTCTTGTTGTCTTTTGCCATGCTGCGCTCGCCTTGTAAGACGTGAATTTCTACCGAAGGCTGACTGTCGGCAGCAGTAGAAAAGGTCTGCGATTTTTTGGTAGGAATGGTCGTGTTAGATTCGATGAGCTTGGTAAATACGCCGCCCATTGTTTCGATACCCAAAGAAAGTGGCGTAACGTCTAAAAGGAGTACGTCTTTCACTTCACCTGTCAAGACACCGCCCTGAATAGCCGCGCCTACTGCCACTACTTCGTCGGGATTGACACCCTTAGAGGGCTTTTTGCCGAAGAATTTTTCTACCTCTTCCTGAATTTTAGGAATACGGGTAGAACCCCCTACCAAGATAACTTCATCAACTTCGCTGGCGTTCATGCCTGCATCAGCGAGTGCCTTTTTGCAAGGCTCTAAGGTGCGGCGCACAAGGCTATCAGCGATTTGCTCAAATTTGGCACGAGTAAGCGTGGTTACTAAGTGCTTCGGCACGCCATCGATAGGCATGATGTAAGGCAAATTGATTTCGGTTTGGGTAGAACTTGAAAGCTCAATTTTGGCTTTCTCTGCCGCTTCCTTCAAACGCTGCAAAGCCATTGGGTCTTTGCGCAAATCTACGCTATAATCGTTTTGGAACTGTTCGGCAAGCCAGTCGATGATAACTTGGTCAAAATCGTCGCCGCCTAAGTGGGTATCGCCGTTGGTAGATTTTACCTCGAAAACGCCATCACCTAATTCGAGGATAGAAATATCAAAAGTACCCCCGCCTAAGTCGAAGACGGCAATTTTTAGGTCTTGGCTTTTCTTATCCAAACCGTAGGCTAAGGCAGCCGCTGTGGGTTCGTTGATGATACGGCGCACTTTCAGACCTGCAATTTCACCCGCCTCAATCGTGGCTTGGCGTTGCGCGTCATTGAAATAAGCAGGAACGGTGATAACGGCTTCGGTTACAGTCGTGCCTAAATAGTCTTCGGCTGTGGCTTTCATCTTTTGCAAGACCATTGCCGAAATCTCCTGTGGCGAATACATACGGTCTTTAATCTGAACGCGCGGTGTATTATTTGCCCCTTGTGCTAATTTGTAAGAAATGTATTTGGTTTCGCCCTGCACTTCGGCAAAAGAGCGTCCCATAAAGCGTTTGATAGACGCGATAGTTTTGTCGGGGTTGGTTATCGCTTGGCGTTTGGCAGGGTCGCCTACTTTGCGCTCGCCGTTGTCCATAAAAGCGACGATAGAGGGGGTAGTGCGTTTCCCTTCGCTATTGGTGATAACGACAGGCTCATTGCCTTCCATAACTGATACGCAAGAGTTGGTCGTTCCTAAGTCTATGCCTATAATTTTTCCCATGAGGTTGTACTTCTTTTTGTAGAGTAGATGAAAAATGATTGTGTTTGTCCTCTTTTTAACAACTGATATGCCAAGCCCAAAGCGGAAAGGCGAAAGGGACAGATAGACCTATTTTTTTGCCAAAATTGCAAAAAAGTAGCCACGCGCCTTTCTGTTTTTTTTCAAAACCTGACAAAATGGCACTTTTGTAGGAAACCTTGTGGCGTGCCACTGTTCGCAGGAGTAGGGACAAGGCATTGCCTTATCCGCAGTGAGATGGAAATAAGAAAGGGCTTTCAGACCTAAAAAAAGTTCAGCCCAAATTTTATTTCGCTTCAAATTTGACAACACAAGACTTTGCGCAGGATTCAATATCATTGTTCATAAAGGTAGGGAAAAGACTCTGCCTTGTCCGTCTTTTGTTCGAGCTTTGTTTGAACTTTGAGTGGGGCTGCATTTTGGTATAATTTTCCAAATTTGTGTGATTGCCCTCGAAAAAAAAGCGTAACTTTACAATCTAAAAAGTCTATCCTTTTCGTGCGGCTCTGTTTTGTACGAATGTTTGTGCCTGATTTTGAGGGTGCGAAAGGGAGATTTTGTCTTGTTTTGCTTGATGTCGCCTCTTTGATACCCACAAGATATGTCCAAAGAACCCGAAAACAATGGCTATTACAGCAGCCGCCAAGATAGTCGCGTGCGCAAAATTTCGCTTCAAAGCACAGACGCACGCATGCCCCCACAGGCTACCGACATAGAGAAGGCAGTCTTGGGCGCATTGATGCTCGAGCGCGAAGCCATTGGCGAGGTAGAGGAGTTTTTGCGGGCAAAGCATTTTTATGAGCCAGCGTATGCGACCATCTATCAAGCTATCCTCAACCTTTCGGCAAAGGGTAATCCGATAGACATCTTCACCGTTTGTGAGGAGCTAAAACGCTTAGGTGAATTGGAAAAAATTGGGGGCGTAGCCACTGTCGCTGCCCTAACCGCCGAGGTCAATTCTTCGGCAAACGTTCAATATCATGCCCAAATCATCTTGGAAAAAGCCATCAAGCGCGAACTGCATAGCATTTCTAATAAAATCGGACAAGAATCCTTAGACGATTTGGTAGATGTCTTTGACTTATTAGATTCGGCACAACAGCACCTTTTTGATTTGGCAGAGGCTACTATTCGAAAAAAAGCCGCCGATATGCAGAGCGTCTTTACCAAAACGATTAAAGAAATTGCAGAAAAGCGCAAAAATAAAGACGGACTTACGGGCGTAGCCAGCGGTTTTACCAACTTAGACCGCCTCACTTCGGGGTGGCAGCCTTCCGACTTGGTCATCATTGCGGCACGCCCTGCTATGGGTAAAGCGCAGCCCCTTGATGCCCTTTTGCTCACCGCAAAGGGTTGGAAAAAAATGGGCGACCTAACAGTAGAAGACCGCATTGCAGGCAGCGACGGAGTTTTCTATCCCCTTGTGGGCATCTTTCCGCAGGGTAAAAAAGATGTGTATGAGGTCTTTTTTGATGATGGCACGTCGGCTACTTGCTGTTTGGAGCATCTTTGGTTTTCGGCAATGCAGGCAGAACTTGATGCACAGGCAGAACTTGATGCCCACATATTAGGCACAAATTCAGATACAAATTCAGATACAAACTTGGGTTCAGATAAGGTCGGTATCGGCAAAGTACGCTCCTTAGCCGAAATTTTAGATACGCTCTATCTGCCCGACGGCACGCCCAATCACTACATTCCCCTTGTGCAACCGCTTCAATTTGAGCCAAAAACATACGATTTTCCGCCCTATGGCGTGGGCTTTTTGCTCTCTAATCGCAACTTGCGCCATCTTGTAGAAAAAGACTTAGTGCCACTTGAACCTTTGCGCAGTCAGTTGAAGGAATTGTTCAATGAATTTGAAAACTTACCTATTTCCATTCCAGAATCCTACCTTTGGGGTAGTTTGGAGCAGCGATTGGAACTTTTAGAGGGCATTTTGGAGCAGGGTTATCCGCAAAGTCAGTTTGCACAAGACAAATCGCAGGGCGTATATCCGATTTTCGAACCCGAACACAATCAGCCTTTTATCAAAGATTTGCTCTTTCTGATTCGCTCTTTGGGCGGTTGGGCAAAGTATGAAAAAGACGGCTTGCACTTCGAACTTCCCGAAGCCCTTTTCGACTTGCGCGTAGGAAAAGCCTTAGGAAAGTCGCCTATGCCACTTTTCAAATACATCACTGCCGTCGCCTACAAAGAAACGGTAGAAACGCAGTGTATTCAGATTGGCAGCCCCGACCATTTGTATCTGACCAATGATTTTACCCTAACGCACAACACTGCCTTTGTCCTTTCGGCGGCGCGAAATGCTGCCATGAATCCTTTTCATCGTTCGGTTGCGATTTTTTCTTTGGAGATGTCGTCTGAACAGTTGCTCTTGCGTATGATGTCGGGGGAAGCCGAAATTGAGAGTGAAAAATTGAGAAGTGCCAAATTGCAGGAATACGAATGGGAGCAGCTTCTGAAAAAAACAGGCTCTTTGGCGCAGGCAAAACTTTTTATAGACGACACGCCTGCCATTTCTATTTTGGAATTGCGAGCAAAATGCCGCAGGCTCAAAGCCCAACACGGCATCGACCTGATTATCATCGACTACTTGCAGCTCATGACGGGCGAATCGAGCAAGCAGGGCAATCGTGAGCAGGAAATTGCCAGCATTTCGCGAGCTTTAAAACAGCTTGCCAAAGAACTCAACGTGCCTGTTTTGGCACTCTCACAGCTTTCGCGTGCCGTAGAAACGCGCGGAGGCGACAAAAAGCCGCAACTTTCGGATTTAAGGGAATCGGGTTCGATAGAACAAGATGCCGATATGGTGCTTTTTCTCTATCGCCCTGAATACTACGAAATTACCGAATTTGAAAATGGTGAAAGCACCAAAAATGTCGCCGAAGTTATTGTAGCCAAAAACCGACACGGCTCTATCGATACCATTCGTTTGCGCTTCGAAAAGAGTTTTGTCAAGTTTAAAGATTTGGAAGACACAGGCGGCGGATATGCCCAAGATGATTTCGGCGGCATAGACGACGGCTTTTCCGACATCATGGACGCGCTGCCCAGCAAGGCGAACAACCCCAATGCAGCCCCCTTTTCTAAAAATGATTTCGACGAGGAGCCGCCTTTCTAAATCTTCAAGCCCTTTTCTTTCTTCTTATTTTGTCTTACCGTTCTGTTTTATCGTTCTGTTTTATCGTTTTACCCCAATCAATTTCATGCAGCCAGATTTCGAAAAATTAGGCGGACTGCTCCCCGTTGTTGTCCAAGACGCACAAACGCAAAAAGTCTTGATGTTGGGCTTTATGAACCAAGCCGCTTATTTGAAGACCTTAGACGAAAAGGTCGTTACCTTTTTTAGCCGTACCAAAAATAGACTTTGGACGAAAGGTGAAACCTCTGGCAATTTTCTACATGTAGTTTCGCATAAATTGGATTGCGACAATGATACCCTTCTTATCCAAGCAAATCCTACGGGAGGTGTGTGTCATACAGGCAGTGATACCTGTTTTGATGAACCCAATCAAGATTCGAGTGCCGAACTTGCCTTTTTGAAACGCTTGGAAAATCTTATTCAGGAGCGAAAAAAAGAAATTGACAATCCAGAGGCGACTTCTTACACCGTATCGCTTTTTAGAAAGGGGATTCCTAAAATTGCGCAGAAGGTAGGCGAGGAGGCGGTAGAAAGCGTCATCGAGGCGGTAAAAGGCGATAAGCTACGATTTGAAGAAGAAAGTGCCGATTTATTGTACCATTTCTTGGTGCTTTTGGCTGCACAAGACCTAACCCTTGCCGACATCGTTTCGGTATTAGAAAAAAGAAATCGTTAAAAACGATATTGCAGTCCTGCATAAAACCTGCGTCCTCCACGTGAAGGTAGGGTATTGACGTTGCGCTGCGGCTCGATGCTCATAACGCGCTGATTGAGGAGGTTTTCGCCATAAAAGGTGGCTTCTAAGCCCACTAAATTAGGCAGGGTGAGCAGTTCGCCTACTGAAAGTTGGACTTGTGCCGTCAGCCAATGAAAAGAGGTAGCGGCAGGATTGATAAGTGGCATAGGCACAACGCCTTGCGGAGTGGCTTGTAAGATGTCTACGCCCGTAAAAAAGCTATTAAAGACTCCCAAAGAAAAACCTTTCGGGTCGGTATAAGAAATGCCAACTTTCGCCATCGTCTGGGGCATGCCCTGCAAATTAGATACGCGAATAATCGAGTCTTGCTGTTGTGCATTGTTGCTGCTACGAATCACAACCTCATCTTGGCTTTCCATCACACTTGCATACGCCATGACCTTGAACCTATCCAAAGGATTGAGGCTTATTTCCAACTCAAAACCTTGTGAGCGGCGTAGGGTGCTATTGTCGAAGTATTCGAAGGCGGGAATGTTGTTGTCTTGGGCAGCCTTCGAAGAGCGCGTAATGATATTGCGTTGGCGGTTTTGGAAATAGGTTAGGGTGAGGTTTGAAAATTGATTGGGGTCGTTGTAATAAAGACTAAATTCGGCAGTCCTGACTTTTTCGGGTAGCAAATTCGGATTGCCAAAGACAAAATTAACGCGAATAAAACGCTCGGAAGACGCACCTACGCGGAAGGCTTCGCCGTACAACAGTTTTGCACCCACATAATCGTTTGCCTTTGCAATAAGGGCAAGACGCGGCACAAAATCGAGTGCAACCTGCGCGGCTTTATTCAGTTGTCCCCCTACAACAATTTTAAAATGCGAAGAAAGGCGATAATCGGTTTGTAAGTAGCCCGAAAACCACGTTTCCCGATAGGGTTCGATGATATAAGGAGGGGCAGGATTGCGCCCAAGATTGAAGTCGAAGATATTATAGCTACCAAAACCGACGGCTTCGTATGGAAATTCCTCTGTCTTTTCGCGTCTTAGGCTGATAGGAAAGGTCTGATTGCCCGAAATGCGCTGCGCCAAGCCGCCCCAAATTAGCGTCCCTTTTTCACCTAATTCTATAAAATTTGCCACTTCAAAAATCCAATCTTCCGAACGGGTAATGGCAATGTCGTCTGCCGCGCCCTTTGCTGTTTCTACAAAGCGCAAACCATTGTAGGTAACATTGGTGCTTAATTTCCACTTTTTAGAAAGCGCGAAAGTATAGCCTGCATCAGCAAAAAGGCTGTAATGAATGGCTTGGAAATCGCTATAAAAATTCCGAAGTGTGTCGTTGCCTATGATGCGCGTATAATTCGACCAGGCACCGGGAAAATACATTGCCGTTGTATTTGCCACGCCTGCAAAACTATGAAGGTGAAAGTTGTCATACTCTGCTTTCAGGTGCAGACCTGCGCCTTGCGTACTGCGTCTTAGGTCGCGATTTAGCCCCATTCCGTCTGTGGCGTTGAAAGTCCAACCCCTATCATTTGCACCCTGCACCCCGATAGAAAGGCTGCCCTTTTTTTGAAGTGGAGTAGAAAAACGCACTGCCCCTTGCACGCGCCCATCGCCGCCTGCCCGTAGGGAAACGGCTGTCGCTTGCGCCTTCTCTTTTTTGGTAATGACATTGACAACCCCTGTGTAAGCTCCGCTGCCATATAAAACTGCCCCCGGTCCGCGTATAATTTCGATGCGCTCGATGTTTTCAAGGGGGAAAAACTGAAAAAATGCCAATCGAATCCCGCCGCCTGCATTGTCGCGATAGGGTCTGCCATCTATCAAAATCAAGATGCGGTTGCTATAATGCACCGTTGCGTCGCCGCGCATAGAAATCATATTGTCGGGAAGCAGTGCCGAGCCTGTTAGGTAAATGCTACTGACGCGCTCTAATAGCTCAAAAAGTGTGTTTCCGCCAAAAATACGGATATTTTCCGCCGAAATGACCGACACCACCGAGGGCGCATCTTCTACGCGCTCTGCCCTTTTCGAAGCCGTCGTTATGAAAGCCCCTGCTTCCGCACTTTGCAAATCTTCGAGCGAAAATTGATACAGCAGCGAATCTTGCCCTTTTAGCGATTGTAGCACCAGAAAAAAAGACAATAGGAGGAGGATAGAGAAGTTTCGCATCTTCTTTTGGCTTAGGTAGGTATGATTTTGAAGCCCATTGGCAGACATTTGAAAACAGTTTTGGGGTGAAAGGCTATTTTTTTGATGCTTTTAGAATAGAAAATGAAAAACGCAAATCTCTCTCAAAAATAAGATTTTTTAAGGACAAGTTGCTTATCCTGACATGAACAAAATATGAATTTTTCAAAATTTTATTAGGCGAATAGCGGCAAAACCTTCTTTTAGCTTTTTGGGCGTGTGAAAAATAGATTTTCTGCTATCTTTTGCCTTGCCGTAGCCCATTTCGAGGGGCTTGCTTTTCGCTAAAAGTAACATTTGTTCCTAATTCCCTACTGCCTACTGCCTACCTTTGTAATCAAATTGCAGTCAAACTCAAAAAAAATAACTCTATGATGCTCATAATTTCATACCTTTTGGCTATCGTCATTGGCATATCCTTGGGGCTTATCGGGGGAGGCGGAAGTATTCTCACCGTTCCTGTTTTGGTCTATTTAGCCGACATTGATGCCACTACCGCAACGGCGTACTCGCTTTTTATCGTCGGACTGACCAGCGCAGTAGGCTCTGTGGGCTATTTTCGAAAAGGCTTAGTCAATGTCAAGACGGCGGTAGTTTTCGGGATTCCCTCCATTATTGCCGTTTATCTGACACGTGCTTACCTTGTACCGAATATCCCTGACGAGGTCTTTTCGGTAGGAAGTTTTGTGGTTACGCGCGATATTCTATTGATGCTTTTGTTTGCAATTTTAATGATTGCGGCTTCTTATAGTATGATTAAAAAAGACAACAATACAGAAAAAATAGAAGAAACCGAACAGGTATTTAACTATCCCCTGATTTTATTAGAAGGAAGTGTTGTGGGCGTACTCACAGGTTTGGTGGGGGCAGGTGGGGGCTTTCTGATAATTCCTGCCTTAGTGGTACTTTCCAAACTCTCTATGAAGCAGGCGGTAGGCACTTCTTTGGTTATCATTGCCGCCAAATCCCTTTTAGGCTTTACAGGTGAGCTGGGCAAAACGCAAATCGATTGGACTTTCTTAGCTATCTTTTCCGCCTTTGCCATTGTGGGCATATTTGCAGGCATGGCACTTTCCCAAAAAATAGAAGGCAAAAAGCTAAAACCTGCCTTCGGTTGGTTTGTACTCGTGATGGGGATTTATATTCTTATCAAAGAAACGTTGCTTTAAGTGCTAAAATCGCTTGTTTGGTATGGGGACAAGTGTCTTTTGTCCCCATTTTGGTATGAAAATTATATAATTTTTATATTCTATAAAATAAATCTTTTTTGATAACTCTCGATAAGGTCTTTCGTTGGCTCGTCTGAAATGCCACCCATTCCACTATGTAAAGGATTTTGAACAGTAGTTGATATATTCGCAAAACCGCTTTGCACGCAGGCAATTTCTATTTTTTGCGACCAAAATGTGTTCATATTTCCTTTTTTGATAAAAACAAGGTGATTCGGGCTTTCGTCTGAAAGTTTCCAACCAAACCCAAGCCCTATTTCTTTGATGCGCTCCAAAAAGATTTCGGGCGTAGTGGTATAAGGATAAAGCAAGAAGGTTACCATAAGATTTATCGTTTTTTAGTCAAAGAATGAACTTTTATACGATAAATAGAAAATAAAGTTGCGTAAAAATTTGTATGCTGTGTCCTCGCAGACGACTATGTAATTCCTCTTGGCGACACAGGCAAGGGCGTAGGGAAATAAAGTGTATAAAAACTACTTTACTTCAAATAATTCTATATCAGCTTGTTTTGTTTTATCAGATTTTATATCAACAACAAAATGCGCCCATTTATTTTCATATTTTTTAATAAAATGCAAATTGTTATCGTAAATATGATAGGGAAAATCTTGCAGTGTTGCCACAAAACGAAGCGTTTTTTTGCCGTCGTACTGATACAGAAAAAAGCTACTTGCTTTTTTACTTATCTTTTTTTCGTACACAAAATAGTGTTTTTTCAATACATAGTCAAATACATAACGCCAATTTGCGTTTTTTTCCTTTGGCAGAAAGTAGCGAAAAGTTTGCTTTTGACTCGATAAGTCATAGCCTATCCATTCGTCGGAAAAAAAAGCACAAAAGTTTTCACGCCACACCGCGAAATTATAGCTGCCTTTGGCTTTTTTACCTTCTTTTGTAAAGAGATAATGCGTTTTGCTTGTTCTATCTTTGAGAAAAAAACGCGGATTTTTAGCAAGGTCGTGTGCCACTACTCCAAATGCAGTGTAAATAGGCATATAACATGAGACGTTTTCTTCTTCAAGAGCAAATGATTTTATTTTATCAATTACTTTTAGTTTTTCATCTTGGATTTCGACAAGATATCCACTTTGTAGGTTGCGCAGGACAAAAGCGTTGCTATCGGTGGGAATGAGGTCTTGTGGAAAAAAGGGAAGAGACAGTTCGTCTGTTATCAAGTTGTTTTTGTTTAATAAATAAAGTTTTGATTCTTTATTTATATCGTATCCTACTTTGAAATCATTTGGTAAAAAATGAAAAAAAGAAAGCGTAATTTTTTCATTTTGATAATATAAGTTGGTAGGAATAGAATCTTGTGCATGGGCAGCCGTTAGCCAAAAAAAGCAAACTGCAAAGAGGCAAAAAGAGAGACGCATCATAAAGAGAAGAGATTAGTGATTAGATAAATTAGTTTGAATAAATTTTTCTATAATTATAAAGTTATTTTTCTCTATATAAGAATGAAAAATTACTTTGTTATTTTTTAAAAATAATATTTGAGGATTATAAGCATTTATTTCATACTCCTGTAATATGCCTTCTTGGTCTTCAATCAAGCGTATATTTTCGCTAATCATACTTTTAGCAGGGCTATAATTTATTAAAATTAAAACTTTTTCATTATTTAATAATAATTTTAATTTTTTTTCATAAAAAAGAAGTACTTCTTCTTTGCAAGAATTACAACTATTGTTACCTAATATTAGAACATAATGATTATTTAAATCGTTTATATTGATTTTATATTCATTATTCATTAACAAAAAAAAGTCTTTTTCATATTTATATATTATATCATTATTAATACAAGATATAATAAAAATAAAAAATAAAAAATATATAAATTGTTTTTTTAACATAGTATTATTTTTTTATAGTTTGAAAAATAACAAAACGCATAGTTCCTTCACGTTCAACAATCTCACTATACAGAGCTATCCAAAAGTTGCCTTGGTAAGTAAAAGAACTGTGCAAATCGTAAGACTTTTCAGGAAATTCTACTTGGGCAATCTTGTTAAAGTTTTCATCACCAATCAGTAAAGCGAAAGCAGCGTCTGCATAGCCGTTCAGTTTTCCTGTTGCATTTTTGAGAGGTTGCTTATGTTTGACGGCTCGATAAAAGCGTTTGTTTTGCTTGTCGTACCAAAGTCCTCGTCCATAAGGGGTTTCAATTAAAAAATTAAACATAGTTTGTACTTCTGTATTAAAAATAGGTTTTTTTATAGTTTCATTCGAAATAAAAAAAGGTTTTATGTTTTCTTTTTTTTGAGTTTTTATTTCAATACTATTAGAGAAAGCAAAAGCATAAATCAGGCTATCTCCCTTTTTAATAAAGTCATAAGCATCAATGGGATAACAGCAACTTTCTTGATAGTGTTTGGGAGGATATTTTTGAAATGTTAATTTTTTTGATTCTATTTGAAAAGATGCTTGTATATAGCTTTTATAAAATTCTTGAAACTCTTTTGTATCTGATAGTATAAAAAAATATAAGGTTTTATTGTTTTTGTCATAATACAAATTATTTGTAACACTTTCAGAGCCTGCTATCGTATAAGCATCATCTGGGGCAACTTGAAGTTGGGCGGTCAAATCCCATTTGTTCCTGATTTTCCCTTCACCATCTAATAAAAAAAGGTAAGGCAGCATCTCATTGAGGCAAAAGATAGAATCCTGTGTGTGAAAGTACCAATCTGAAACAGGCAAGATTGCGTTTTGCCCTTCTTTTGCTAAAAAAGTGCGTTTTATCAATTTTTTTTCAGTTATGCTATAAGTTTCAAAAGCATGTAATTTTGTGTTATAGGTATTGAGATAGGGCAGAGAATCGCTCTCTGGCACGACAAAATCAAAACCACTTAACGCGCTTAGGCTATCCAAAGCAATATCCACCGTATCAATAGGGTGCAAGGTATGACTCAAACTCGCTTCCTCAGAAGTTTGGCAGGCGCAAATCCACAATAATAAAAAGAAAATTGTTAGTATTTGTTTCATATAATTTTAGTTTTTAGTAACATATAATATCTAGATATTATATGTTACTAAATTTAGTTTTGTTTAATCTAAATCAAGTTCTTCATGCCCGAGACCACCTGCACCTTTACAATCTCCTCCTGAACGATAACAATTTTTAAATGCTCCAGGTGCCCCACATTTTGAACCTTTATTACCTTTTCCGCAGGGCTTAACAGTCCCATTGTAGTTAGAAGGTATTGGCGACTGCCCAACACTCTCTCGTACAATAGAGAACAAACTAAATACTAAGGCAGTCAAAAATGTGGTTAGTAACAGATATTTCGTCTTTTTCATAAAGAGATACCAATTTCTCCTAAAACTTGTAAAGATACACAAAAATAGAGATTTTTACTAACTTTACAAATTCTAAGTTTACCGCCTACTCTATTCGCTTTTCAGCATACGCGACCGAAACAAAGAAAAAAAATCTTGTTTTGGTTTTGCAAAGTTCGTGAAAAAACGTACCTTTGTAAATAGAGAATAACTTTACAAAAATACAATTTGACTGTATATGTTTATGACCATTGGCGAAAAAATACGCTTTTTTAGAGAGCGCAAAGGCTTCTCGCAGGCAGATATGGCGACACTGCTCAATATGTCAGTGCAAGGCTATGGCAACATCGAGCGCGGTGAAACCGACCTATCTTATTCGCGTTTGGAACTGATAAGCAAAGAGTTAGACCTCACACCTGAACAACTTGTAGGCTGGGGAGAAAAAAATCACCTCGTTAATAGTAACCATAATAACTTTTTAAGTGGTCAAAATAATCATATTTATTCCGATATAGCTTTAGCGCATGAAAACGAAAAGTTGCGCCTGCAAAATGAACATCTATTAGAAAAAATAACTTTTTTAGAGGAAAAAATCAAACTTTTAGAAAAGAATAAATAGGGATATAGTAGGATTAGTTGTTCTAATTGCTTGTGGCGACACAAGCAGGAGCGTAGTGACTTTTTGTATGTCCCAATAAAAAAAACAGCCACTTAAACAAAGTAAGTGACTGCAAAAAATTAGCATTGATTATTTGAGCAAGTCTTTTGGAACCTGAACGTAAGCTACATCCCCAATTTTATAATCTAAATGGACTAAGCAATAATTTTCAGAAAAGCGTATAACGTGTACCTTTTGTCCTTTGTCGAAAATGTAGTCAAGTGAAGGGCAAGCATGGCTCTTTAAAAAAAGCATATTTGTGCTAAAATAATTTCTTGGAACAAGAACGCTATAAACTTCTCCAATTTTATGAGGCAACACTGCTTTGTAATACGAGCCAAAAGACAAATCAGTAGGCTCAACATCTATAATTTCGACAGAACTCCCCTTAGGAAACACATGGTTAATAGATGGGCATTTGTAATCTTTTGCAAACACCATTTGAACAGAGTGTGAATTTTTGTCAAATGTCATAATACTATTTTTTAAGGTTATAAATAAAAAAAGGAACTCCATAGAAAGCCCATTTTGCTAACAAAAAGAAATCCTATAAAGTTCATATCCAAAAAGTAAGACCAAGAATTTGTAAATGTCATTCACCCTCTTAGGCGTAGCCTGCCACTACAACTTATCAGTGGGGGCAAATCTTGGATTTGCGTTGTAAGACGCTGTAAAAATATCAAAAAATGCTACTTTTGAAGCAATAATATAGTCTTTGTTGTCTTTTCCTCCGACTATCCTGCACAAACAACAGCCGAATATCACTAATAGCGTTACAATTCTTTGCTCAATTTGCGAACTTCCTCGCTGGATAGCTTCGTGAGTTTGGCGGTTTTCTCAACAGAAAGTCCATCTTGTAAGCAAGAAATCGCTAATTCACGGCGAGCTTTTAACTCACCCGCGCGTTCGCCTTCGAGCTTTCCTTCGAGCTTTCCTTCGAGTTTTCCTTCGAGTTTGCCCTTTTGCAAACCCTGTAAATAAAGGTCATCTTTTTCGATGTCATATCCTATTGTTCCCATATTGCCTAATTGATTTTGAATGATTTTTGGAAGTTTATTGCGCAAACGCGCCAAAACAAGCAACTGCTTGACATACTTATTTAACGCAGTAATATCGGTTTTTAGTTGCGAAAGGCGAAATAAAATTTTACTGATGACTTCTTCCTGCTTTTCTCTCCCAAAATCTGCCAAAACTGCCATAATGACTTCTTCGGCATTTTTAGATTCGATAAATTCTTTATAGGAATAATCTCTGAAAGATTTTAATTGAAAGCCTGTAAAAATTTCTGAAGGCGCAAGGGCAGAGCGCATATTGCTGGGCGTTTCGCCTAAGTAATAAACAATTTGAACAATAGGTTTTTGATACTTCTTTTGTAAGATAGCATGATATTCTTGCATGCGAAGTACCATATTCGGCTCATCTCTTGCTTGAAATTCTAATTGTAGGATAAACTCTTTTTCGTCTTGGGTGGTGATAAGGACTAAAAAATCAGCCTCGCGTTCTAAGGTAGTTTGTAGTTTATCTTTTAATAAAGCGTGTTTTTTGATGTGAAAACCTAACTGTCTTTCTGAAAATTGCAAGATATAGGCTAAGATATTTTCCTTTAAAATTTTATCGTAAAGATTTTGTTCTTTTTGATTAGGTTTTTCGTCTTCCATAAAAGATTTTGTAAGCTAATTAGACCGTGAAGATACAATTTTTTTAAAGACTACTAAATTTTTCTACCCTTTTTATACGTGCTATTTGAGATTTGCCCCATTGATAAGAAAGAGGAGCAGAATATGCCTAACATTTGGGTTATTTTTTAGCATGATAATTTTGGAATTTAACTTTACTACCACAGAGGGGGGGATAGCTCAAAAATAAATCTCTTGCGCCAAGCGGAACGTATTGGCGTGCGCTTCTATGATGTCGGCAATTTTTTCAGAATAGCCGCCGCCCATGCTAATCGCTACGGGGATTTTGTTTTCCTTGCAAGTCTTCAAAACGAATTTATCGCGTGCCTTGCAGCCTGCTAAGGTCAGTGCCAAACGCCCTAACTTATCAGTGGCTAAAACATCAACGCCCGATTGGAAAAAAATAAAGTCAGGATTTTGGGTTTCTAAAAGAAAAGCAAGATTTTTTTCTAATAAATCGAGATAGACCTTGTCGCCTGTGCCATCGGGTAGGGGCAGGTCTAAGTCGGATTTTTCTTTGGGGAGGGGATAATTTTTTTCGCCATGCATAGAAAAAGTAAAAACTTCAGGGCGATTGCTAAAAATTTCGGCTGTACCATTTCCTTGATGCACGTCTAAATCTACGACCAAAATCTTACGCGCCTTTTGCTGGTCTAAAAGAAACTGCGCCGCCACTGCAATATCATTCAAAAGGCAGAAGCCCTCGCCGCGATTGGTAAAGGCATGGTGCGTGCCGCCTGCAATATTCATGCTCACGCCATATTCAAGGGCATAGAGCGTATTTTGGATACTGCCACCCAAAATGCTAAGTTCGCGCTCTACCAAAGCAGGGGTAAGTGGAAAACCGATACGCCTTTCCGCCTGACGGCTTAGGTTCTGTGTCTGCAAATCGTGTAAATAAGCCGCCTGATGCACTGCCAAAACCGCCTCTTGGGTAGCGGCAGTAGGCACAAAAAAGTTATCTTCCTTTACCGTTCCTTCGTGTAGGAGTTGAAGCGGTAGCAGTTCGTACTTTGCCATAGGAAAGCGGTGTCCTTCGGGCAAAGGGTGTGCGTAAGCAGGCTGAAAGGCAATTTTGAGCATAAAAATTAGGCGCAGAGCCGCATTTAGGTCTTGGGTAGGATTCAGAAAGAAAACTGCCGTCGGCTTTTTTTGTTGAAAAAGGGCATAAAAAAAAGCATCTCCGAAGGGAAGATGCTTTTAGAAAAGAAGAATAGTTGGTTGTCCCACGAGGACTCGAACCTCGACCAAATGAACCAAAATCACTCGTTCTGCCAATTAAACTATGGGACAAGAAAGAAGGTGTGTGAAGGTTTTATACCAAAACTTTTCACTAAGATTTTCTGCCGTTAGGAAATGCGTGCTTGTTGTTTTATAGTTGTCCCACGAGGACTCGAACCTCGACCAAATGAACCAAAATCACTCGTTCTGCCAATTAAACTATAGGACAATAAAACTAAGGTAGAAAATCGTTTCTTTCTCTTTTGAAATCTTGTTTGAAGTGCTTGCCTTCAAACGTGCCACAAAGGTATCACCTTTTTTTGAACCTTGCAAATGCAGAACTGATTTTTTTTAAAAAAAGTTGCAGAAGGGCGGCTTTTTTCGCGAAAAAGCCTCTTTTTCAAGCCTTTTAAAGGCTGAAAAAAGTTTTGATTTGTGTGGCAAGACTGCTCGCATCTAAGTTGCAATGGTGCAACTGTGCCTCTGTGCTGCCCTGTCCGACAAAGGCATCAGCGATGGCAACAATTTGAAAAGCAACCCGACAAAGTGCAGGATTCTGTTTTTTGCATTTTTCTACCCACTGCAAAATGGCTGCTCCCACGCCGCCTATGTAGGTGTTTTCTTCTACAATTAAAATCTTTTCGTATTGGGGTATGATTTCCAAAAGCCACGCTTCATCTAAGGGCTTTGCAAATCGTAAATGGTAGTGTGCAATTTGAGAAAATTCTATATGATTATTTTCTTGATTATCTTCTTGATTATCAAGCATTTGTATTGCCTTTTGTGCCTGATGCGCAATCGCTCCGAAAGAAAAAATGGCAAAAGTCTTTCCTGCCCTCAAAAGTCTGCCTCTGCCAAGCTCGATGGGCGGTGATGCCGCTTCAAGTTCCCAAGTGGGTATCTTTCCGCGCGGATAGCGAATGGCGATAGTCTGATTGAGAGGCGTTTCGGCTGCCCATTCTAAAAATTGCGCTAATTCTGTACCGTCGGCAGGAGCAGCCAAGATAAGATTGGGAATAGGGAGCAGAAAAGCGACATCAAAAACCCCTTGATGCGTTGCGCCATCATTGCCCACAAGCCCTGCCCTATCGATACAAAAAACAACTTTGAGATTTTGCAGACAGACATCGTGAATGAGTTGGTCGTAGGCTCTTTGTAGGAAAGTGGAATAGATGACACAGAAGGGCAGTCCTCCTGCGGCGGCTATTCCTGCGGCGAAGGTTACGGCGTGTTGTTCGGCAATGCCTACATCAAAGCAGCGGTCTGGAAAGGCTTTTTGCACTTCGCGCAAAGAAGAACCCGTCGCCATAGCAGGGGTAATGACGACTATTTTTTCATTTTTTTGTGCTAATTTTAAAAGCGTATCGCCTACTACATCTTGATACTTTTTTGTTTTTTCGGCAGGTAGGATTTCAAAGTTTTGGCTATCAAAAGAGCTGGGTGCGTGCCAAAAGATGCGGTCTTGGGCGGCAGCTGGTACGCCTTTCCCTTTTTCAGTTTTGCAATGCAAGACCTGTAAGCCCCCTTTTTGGCGATAAGCCGAAAATATTTCGAGCAAAGTTTCCAAATGATGTCCATCTATCCCGCCCTGATAGGGTAGGTCTAAGACTGTAAAAAGGTTTTCTCTTGTTGGTTTTGTACCAAATTTTTGATTTTTATTTTGCTCAAAAATTGTATTCAAATGCGAAACCAAGACCCCTACATTTTCGTCAATCGACATGCCGTTGTCGTTTAGCACAATCAAAATATTCAGATGTGGGTAGCGTCCTATGTTGTTAAGGGCTTCGAAGGGCAGCCCTGCCGTTAGTGCGCCATCACCGATAAGGGCAATATGAAAATTCTTTTTCCGCGCCAAAAAATGGGCTTGCGCCATGCCCAATATCGCCGAAAGGGAAGTGGAGGAGTGTCCCGTTCCGAAGGCATCATATTCCGATTCGTTGCGCGAGGGAAAACCTGCCAAGCCTCCCCATTGGCGGTTGGTGTGAAATTGTGCCTGCCTGCCTGTGAGCAATTTGTGTGCATACGCCTGATGTCCTACATCAAAAATAAAGGTATCTTGGGGCGCGTCAAAAACGGTATGCAGAGCCGTAATGAGTTCTACTGCACCCAAACTTGCGCCCAAATGCCCCCCATTTTGCGCCACTTGTGCAATGATTTCTTGCCGCAGTTCAGTACAAATTTGTTGCAACTGGGGTAGGGTGTAACTTTTTAAATCTTTCGGACTTTGGATAGAAGGCAGTAACTTTTTCAAGGTTCAAAGGCTTTCGATAGAAATGTAAGAACAAGGCGGTCTTGCTCGAAGTGAGCGAGATAGATAAAAGAGATAGATAAAAGAGGGAGATAAAGAGAGTGTTCAGACCCAAATCTGATTCAGTCCAAATTTTATTTCGTTTTAGCTTCGACAAGGCAAGGATTTTTTAGAACGAAGCATCAGCAGGTCAGTGCATAGCTATCCTAAAACAAAAACCTTCAAGTAAAGTTTTGGGATTACTTGAAGGCTTTTTTTGATGACAAAAAGGAAGGCGATTTATTTTGCCTGCAAATCGTTATAGACGGCATCGAGCTTGGCTTCGATAAGGTTTTCAAAGTTTGCATTTTGCATGTCAGGGCGGTAGAGGTCGCCCATTTTATTACCTACCAAATCTTTGAAGTCGTTTAGATTGAGTTGTGTTTTGAGTGCTTCTAAGGCTTTGTTGCGCTCGAAGGTAAGGGTGCGGACTTCTTGTTTTTCTTTGCCTTCTACTGTGGCATTGACAAGAGCGGTAACCGTTACTTTTTCTAAGTTGGTGTGGATAAAGGTGCGATACGCCACTTTGAGCAGGTCTATTTTGATGGTCTTTTCAATATACGCTGCATCTGCCGAGTTGGGAACGTTGGAAGTAACCTCTACTTGGTCTTGTCCCTTGACCTGATAGGTGGCATAGTCGCCGATGTCGGTCATCATGGCTTCTAAGTTGGGAAATTGAGTAGGAGGCTGCATTTGGTTTGTCGTGCTATCTACGGCAAGGCTATCTGTATTGGTTTCGGTGTTTTGGGCAGATTTGTTTTCGCAGGCGTAGAAAAAGAAAGACGAGAGTAAAATGGCGAAAGCGAAAGTCGTGTATTTCAAAAACTTCATATAGGGAACGTTTTGGGGTAAAAATAAGAGCAGAAGGGCAAGCAATTACCATCAAAAGAAAAGAGAAGTGAGGATTTTGCGTAAAAGCTACACAAAACTAACAGCCGTGATTTTTAGGCTTAAATTCTTCTTTTTCAACTGCAAAAGTAATAGCTTTATTTCAAACTTTGGCACAAAAGCACCATAAAGCCGCTTTTTTTTCGCTAAAAAACGACCAATGCTATCAAAGGTTCGTCTAAAAATGCCAAATGCCACCAAAAGCAGAGGCGGCTTTTTTGAAAATAGCCCTTTGGGGAAAGCCTTTTGTAGGCAGAAAAAAAGCCGTAGCGTGCTTAAATTCCAACCTTTTGACGAAAAAAAACGCCCCTCAAACATTTTTCTATGAAAAAGGTTGTATCTTTGTAGCGAGCTATTTAGACTTATTTTAAATAGCAACTTTCTTTTCGCCCTTGCCTAAGCGACATCGAGTTTGGGTTTGTTTCGCAAAGGGCGTACCTTGTTTTAATTTGAAAGCAAGTATGGGCTTGCTTTATTTTCCATTCCTCTCCCCTCTCCTTGTATCATGGCAGAAAACAATCAAGAGCAGGATATTCTACAAGAAATCACAGAATCAGAATATAAATACGGCTTCGTAAGCAACATCGAGTCTGAAAAGGCAATTAAGGGGCTTACCGAAGACACCATACGCTTTATTTCGGCAAAAAAAGAAGAACCCGAATGGCTTTTAGAATGGCGTTTGGCGGCTTTTCGCAAGTGGCAGACGATGAAGTCGCCAGAATGGGCGAATGTAAAATTTCCGACCATCAACTATCAGGACATTATTTACTATGCTGCGCCTAAGCAAAAGGTCAATCCCAAGAGTTTAGACGAACTCGACCCCGAACTCTTGGCTACTTTTGAAAAGTTGGGGATTCCGCTCAATGAGCAGAAAAGGCTTTCGGGCATTGCCGTAGATGCGGTAATTGATAGCGTTTCTGTGGCGACGACTTTCAAAGAAAAGTTGGCAGAGTTGGGCATTATTTTTTGCTCTTTTAGTGAGGCGGTAAAAAATCACCCCGATTTGGTGCGCCAATATTTGGGTTCGGTAGTGCCTGTGCAAGATAACTACTTTGCGGCTCTCAATTCGGCAGTATTCAGCGACGGTTCGTTTTGTTACATTCCGAAGGGGGTGCGCTGTCCGATGGAGCTATCCACTTATTTTCGCATCAATGAAGCCAACACAGGACAATTTGAGCGCACGCTTATCGTAGCCGACGAAAGTTCTTATGTTTCGTATTTGGAAGGCTGCACTGCCCCCATGCGCGACGAAAACCAACTTCATGCGGCAGTGGTAGAAATTTTTGCCCATAAAAACGCGGAAGTGAAATATTCTACCGTACAAAATTGGTATCCGGGCGATAAAAATGGCAAGGGCGGCATCTATAATTTCGTAACCAAGCGCGGCATCTGTTTTGGCGAACGTTCTAAAATCTCTTGGACGCAGGTAGAAACAGGCTCGGCGATTACTTGGAAATACCCTTCTTGCATTTTGAAGGGCGACTATTCAGTAGGCGAATTTTATTCTGTTGCCGTTACGAAAAACCGTCAGCAGGCGGATACAGGCACAAAAATGATTCACATTGGAAAGAATACCAAAAGCCGTATCGTTTCGAAAGGTATTTCGGCAGGTTTTAGCCAAAATTCCTATCGCGGTTTGGTGCAGGTGATGAAGCGTGCTGAAAACGCGCGTAACTTTTCCCAGTGCGATTCTCTCCTTATCGGCGACAAATGTGGCGCACACACTTTCCCCTACATAGAGGTAGAAAATAGCAGTAGCACCGTAGAACACGAAGCCACTACTTCAAAAATTGGTGAAGACCAAATTTTCTATTGCAACCAGCGCGGTATCGGCACAGAAGAAGCCGTTGCACTTATTGTCAATGGTTACTGCAAAGAAGTCCTCAATAATCTACCGATGGAATTTGCCGTAGAAGCCCAAAAACTACTCGCCATCTCGCTCGAAGGCAGCGTAGGGTAAGTTTTTTTGGGGTTTTGGAAGTATGAAAAAGACTAATAGTTTGGAAGCTATTAGTCTTTTAGATTTAAAAACAAAATTATGATATACTTTGAAATAAACCAAGTTTATCAAGGCTTATCGGAAAATTTGTTGCAACAAATTGAACCAGAAAGCATTTCTTGTAGTGTTTGGTCGCCTCCTTATCATTTGGGAAAAGAATACGAAAGAAATCAGACGTTTGAAGAGTGGAAAGAAATGTTACGAAAAGTAATTGCTTTACATTTTCCCATTCTAAAAAAAGGTGGATTTATGGTGGTAAATATTGCCGATATTCTTTGTTTCGCCGATGAAACGATGCCTAAAATTCAAATGCCTAATCCTTCAAAGCATAAAGTATTATTGAGTAAGGAAGACATTTTGGCTGTAAAGATGCAAAATCCAAGTTGGAATAAGTATGAGCTGGCAAAACATTTTGGGTGTAGCGAACAAACGATTGATAGGCGTTTGAACGGCAATAATATTCGTGGTGGAAAATATTTGACACAAACAAGAGTAGAATTAGTAGGGCAATACATTCAGCAATTCGCACAAGAAGCGAACTTATATTTGTATGACCGTCGAATTTGGAAAAAAGATGCAAGCTGGCATAATTCACGTTGGATATCTAATTCTTATCGTTCTGTAGATGAGTTTGAGTATCTCTACATTTTTTGGAAAGCGGGCGAAACGGTTATCAACAGAGATAAGTTAAGTCAAAAAGAATGGACAGAATGGGGGAGTCGGGCAGTTTGGGAATTTCCTTCGGTACGTGCCAACGACGAGCATGAGGCGATGTTTCCTTTGGAACTACCCCTGCGTTGTATCAAACTATTAACGGAAAAAAATGATACGGTATTAGACCCTTTCATGGGCAGTGGTACGACGGCTTTGGCGTGTCTGCAAACAGAGCGGAATTTTATAGGCATTGAAAAAGAAGAGAAATATGTGGCTTTGGCGCAAGCCAAAATTACAAGTTATCAACAAGGGAGGAACAACCTATTTAACGAAAACGAATCTCAAAACCCTTTTCTGAAAAAACAATCTTTTGACAACGCCATTTTGCAATTTGAGCCAAAGGATTTAACTTGATGCGAGTCCGTTTATGGGCGGAGGTCAAAATATCTTTGCCGGGAGTCAGCAATCCTTTTGTGTTTTTTGCATAATGCAAACTGTCAAACATCAGCAAGCCATTTGGGACACAAATCATTTCTAAATAATCCAAAGGCTGATTTCCTAAATCGATAACCTTGTACACACATTTCAGATAAAAAGTAAGTGTGATAAAAACCTTGTTATCAATTAGATAAAACGGTGGAAGTTCAGGCTGAAATTCCATAGCCTTTGAAGAGCCTTGTACCAATACTTTCGAATTAAAAACACCATTTTCATCTATAAAAAGTCCATCTCCTGAAACTTGATTAGGACTCGATACCACTTCGTCTGTGTTGTCAGTCGGTCCCGTAGATTTGATGTCCATCTGTACAAAAGCAGATTCACTCACAAAACGAATGTCGTGTCCGTAAGGCAAGCCTACGAAACGGATATTATCAAAAATTTCTACAATAATTTTGTAAAGATAGGCATCTAATACCTTTTCTCCTACCTCACCCCAAGGCAAAGATTTTCCACTTGGTTTATGTCCTCTCTGACGAGGTGCATAGCGAAACCAAAAATCTCGCAATGCAATCGTTTTATCAAAATCTTGTTTTATTTTTAAGGCATTATCACATAATCCTTTTAAAATACTTTCTGTATAAATTTTTTCAAGATTAATTATTTGAGATATATCTTGAATTAAAGACTGACGAATAGAATTGTAGTTTTTCATATTTCAACTTCTTCAAAGAAAAAATCTAAGCTGCAATGATAAATTTTAGAAAATTTTATCAAATCAATAACATCAACCGTTCGCTCTCCTTGTTCACACTTGGAAACAAAAGACTGCGGTTTGCCTAATTTTTGAGCAACCTCTACCTGTGTCAAGCCTGCTTGTTCTCTTGCCAGATTTAATCTGACTAAAAATTGTTGATAAGGTTTTGAGTGTAAAGTTCGCATACGGCAAAATTATATCCTAAAAAAGAATATACCATATTAGGATATTTTTCCTGCTTTCTTACACGCTTTTCCACTTCCCCCTTTCCCATTTTTTTCGTACCTTTGCGACATCTCTATTTTTCCCACTTTGCTACTAATTTATCCCCTCTATACAATATGGAAACCCTTGCACCTACCGCAATTAGCGAAATGTTAGAAACTTTGGGCATCAAAGCCATCAATCCTGCCTATTCTACAGGGTTGGAATGGGGCAGCACCACCGAAAAACGCGCGACGCGCGAAGTCTTTTCGCCTGCTGATGGTGAAAAAATCGCCTCTGTGCGCTTGGCACTGCCTTCCGACTACAAGCACGTCATTGAAACGGCAAAGGCGGCGTTCCCTATCTGGCGTGCGATGCCTGCCCCTAAGCGCGGCGAAATTGTGCGCCAAATTGGTGAGGCTTTGCGCCAATACAAAGAGCCGTTGGGCAAGTTGGTTACCTATGAGATGGGCAAAATCTATCAGGAAGGCTTAGGCGAAGTACAAGAAATGATAGATATTTGCGATTTTGCCGTCGGACTTTCACGCCAACTCTACGGACTCACGATGCACTCTGAACGCCCAAACCACCGCATGTACGAGCAGTATCACCCGCTTGGTATCGTGGGTATCATTTCGGCTTTTAACTTTCCTGTGGCGGTATGGTCTTGGAACGCGATGTTAGCAGCCGTCTGTGGCGACGTGTGCGTGTGGAAACCTTCTGAAAAAACGCCCCTTACCGCCATTGCTTGTCAGCATATTATTGCTGATGTTTTGCGCCGCAATAACCTACCCGAAGGTATTTTTTCTATCATTATCGGTGACGCTGAAATCGGAAAATTGATGGCAGAAGACAAAAATGTGCCGCTGGTTTCTGCCACAGGCTCTACTCGCATGGGCAAAGCCGTAGGCGAAATTGTGGGCAAGCGTTTGGGACGCTCCCTCTTGGAATTAGGGGGCAACAACGCCATCATCATCACGCCTAATGCCGATATAGAAATGGCTATCCGCGCGACTGTCTTTGGCGCAGTAGGCACTTGCGGACAGCGTTGTACCACTACGCGCCGCCTTATCGTACACAAAGACGTGTATGAAACAGTCAAGGAGCGTTTGGTAAAAATTTATGCCTCTTTGCGTATCGGCAATCCTTTGGAAAGCAGCACTTTGGTCGGTCCCCTGATTGATGCAGAGGCTGTGGCAATGTTTAAAAAGGCACTTGAAAAAGTGCAAGCCGAAGGTGGAAAATTGATAACAGGCGGCGAAATTTTAGACCAAAAAGGAAACTATGTCAAGCCTGCTATTGTAGAAGCACAAAATCACTATGAAATGGTGCAAGAGGAAACTTTCGCGCCCATTTTGTACTTATTAAAGTATGAAGGTAGTGTAGAGCAGGCTATCGATATTCAAAATGATGTCAAACAAGGCTTGTCTTCTTCTATCTTTACTGCCAATATGCACGAAGCTGAAACCTTCTTGGCGGCTTGGGGGTCAGATTGTGGCATTGCCAACGTCAATATCGGGACTTCGGGTGCAGAAATTGGGGGTGCTTTTGGTGGTGAAAAAGAAACGGGCGGCGGTAGAGAATCGGGTTCAGATTCTTGGAAAGTCTATATGCGCCGTCAAACCAATACCATCAACTACGGCAAAGACCTACCTTTGGCACAAGGAATTGAGTTTAATGTATAATTTTATTTGGGTACAAAATCGTATCTAAATCATAAACAAAAGAACCTTTCACTTCGCCCTCACTCGCCGCTCTTTGGCGTTGTTACAACGGTCAGAAGGTCAAAAAACGGGGTTTTGAACTTCGCACAAACCTGCTGAACCCCCACCCTGCCCTCCCCCCATAGGGGAGGGTTCGAAAACCAAATCATTTTTTTTGCATTTATGCAAAAAAAATGATGCCGAATCAAAGCCCCTCCCTTTGGGGCAGTGATGTTAAATTCTAAAAATCAAATGCAAATGTAGGGACAAGGCACTGCCTTGTCCGCAGTGAGATTGAAATAAAAAAGGATTTTCAGACCCAAAAATAGGGGTCAGTCCAAATTTTATTTCGTGTCAAATTTGAAAAAACAAGGCTTTTTACAGAACTTAACATTACTGCCCCATAGGGGAGGGTTCGAAAACCAAATCATTTTTTTTGTATTTATGCAAAAAAAATGATGCCGAATCAAAGCCCCTCCCTTTGGGGGAGGGGTTTGGGGTGGGGTGCATTTAAGACTTTTATCGTTGCAACAACGCCCGCTCTTTGTGTTCCCACAAATGACTGACTTGAAGGGCAGTATCCTACCCACGATTGAGAATCAGCCTTTGAAACCCTCAATCGTGGTTCTTTTTTGATATAAAAAAAATACAATTTTTATCTTATCTCAAAATTCTGTTTTATGAACGAATCGCCCAAACCGCTTGATGTAAAAATGGAAGCCTCTTGGAAGGCAGTGCTTCAAGCCGAATTTGAAAAGGATTATTTTCATCAACTAACCGAATTTGTCCGAAAGGAATACCAAACCGAAACCATTTATCCTCCTGCCAAACTCATCTTTCATGCCTTTGAAAAGACTCCCTTCGAGCAGGTGCGTGTCGTTATTTTGGGACAAGACCCCTACCATGGCGCAGGACAGGCACAAGGGCTTAGTTTTTCGGTGAACGAGGGCGTGTCCATTCCGCCTTCTTTGCGCAATATTTTCAAAGAAGTACAAGCCAATTTTGGGGGTACAATTCCCAAATCGGGCAATTTAGAACGTTGGGCAGAGCAAGGCGTACTTTTGCTCAACGCCGTCTTGACGGTACGCGCTGCCAAACCTGCTTCGCACCAGAAAAAAGGTTGGGAAGTCTTTACTGATGCCGTTATCAAAGCCTTATCCGAACAAAAAGAAGGCGTAGTTTTTATGCTTTGGGGCAAATATGCCCAAGATAAAGGCAGAGTAATTGATACAAAAAAACATTTAGTTTTAAATGCACCGCACCCTTCGCCTATGGCACAAGGCTTTTTGGGTTGTGAACATTTTAAAATGGCAAATGCGTATTTGGCACAAAGAAACGAAAAAGAAATTGTTTGGTAGTTTTAATGATTTTAGTTAGAATTGGCTTTCAAATTTTAAAATAAGGATAAGATAGCCTCTTATCCTTATTTTTTACGCCTATTTTTTCATCACAATTTTAGAGATTTTGGTTACAAGGCTACGCGGCACAAAGCGCGAAGTGTTGGCTAAAATAAAATTGACTGCCCCATGAATCGCGACGGCATCACCTGCTTGCAGGCGTTCATAGCCGTATTGTGCTACTTCTTTGGCGGTAGGCAATTTTTTCCCCTTGACCAAATTGCTATCTTGGGCTTCGGCGTTTTTGAAAAATTCGCTTTCAGTAGGACCGGGGCAGAGTGCCGTAATCGTTACGCCTGTACCTTCCAATTCGGCAGCGAGGGCTTCTGAAAAGCTAAGGACGTAGGCTTTTGTCGCAAAATAAACACTCATATAAGGACCGGGCTGGAAGGCGGCAATAGAGGCGACGTTCAAAATTTTGCCTTTTCGATTGCTTATCATTTGGGGCAGAAAAAGGTGCGTTAGGTGCGTCAGCGTTTGGATATTGAGTTGTATCATATCGGCTTGTTTTTGCCATTGGCTTTCGTGAAACGCGCCATAATCGCCAAAACCTGCATTATTGACCAAATAATCTATCGTCAGATTAGCACTTTGGCAGGCTTCAAAAAGTAGCGTGGCACTTTCTGGCAGGCTTAAATCGTAGGCAAAGACCCAAGTTTTGATGCCTTTGGCAGCGGATAGCTCTTGGGCTAAGGCTTCTAATTTGCTTTTGGTGCGTGCTACCAAGACCAAATCATATCCATTTTGGGCAAATATTTTGGCAAATTCCAAACCTATGCCCGTAGATGCACCTGTGATAAGGACTGTTTTTGGCTCTCTTGTATTCATTTTTTTGATTTTGAAGGTGGGGTTTTGAAAAGCATTTGAAGGCTCAAATCCTACTTTTTTCTCCGCTATTGGGCTTGTGTAAAGGCGTAGAGAATGAGGTTTGCGCCCATTTTGAGGGCTTCTTGTCGGATTTCTTCGGGGTCGTTATAGATGATTTGGTCTTCCCAACCGTTTCCTAAATCCGATTCATAAGAATAAAAACAGACCAGCCTACCTTGATAAAGCAACCCAAAACCTTGTGGTGCTTTTCCTTCATGCTCGTGAACTTTTGGCAAGCCGTTGGGAAACTTATATTTGAGTTGGTAAATGGGGTGCGAAAAAGGGAGTTCTACTAATTCGAGTTCGGGGAAAACTTTTTTGAGTTCGGTACGGATAAATTTATCCATGCCGTAATTGTCGTCTATGTGCAGAAAGCCCCCTGAAATGAGGTAGCGGCGCAGGTTTGCCGCCTCGTCGGGTGAAAAAACAACATTGCCATGCCCTGTCATGTGGATAAAGGGGTAGAGAAAAATGTCGGGGCTGCCCACTTCTACTACTTCTTCGTCAGGTTCGATGTTTGTACCTAAATTTTTGTTACAAAAAGCAATCAGATTAGGCAAAGAAGTTTTATTCGCATACCAATCGCCCCCCCCATTGTAGCGCAATTTGGCAATTTTATAGCTATATTTTTGTGGTGAAAGGGCAAAATGCGCTTCGCTCGAAAGTGGCAGCAGCCAGCAGAGCATTAGAAAAAAACAAACTAAAATTTGCTTTTGGAAGTTGCTTTTTTTTATCATATTTAGAATAATCATAGGACAAGATTTTTGAGGCGCGTGAGTTGAAGTTCTAAAAATTAGGTGTAAAATGTAGAGAAAATGTAGAGAAAAGACATTGCCTTTTCCGCAGTGAGAGGAAACGAAAAGGGAATGACCCCACCCTGCCCTCCCCCAAAGGGAGGGTTTCAAAACCAAATTTTATTTCGTTCCAAATTTGAAAATACACTTATCTGTGCCGACCTTATCTGTGTCGACACAAATGCGGCAGACCAAGACCTGCCAATATGCCCACAAATTTAATAAATTTTGATGCGTTCGTGCAAAGTATCTTCCAAAAAGTGGTGTAGCGTAAAGGTTTGCTCTACGCCTAATTTTTGTCCGAACTGCCCGATAAGGTACAAGCCAAAAGCCGCTCCGCCCAAAAGAGGCAGCAGCCACAAAAGACGCGCGTCGTCGTTCAAACTCCAATTTGAAAATCCGACCATAGAAACAAAAAGAGCCAAAACCCCCAATGCGCCATAACAGAACATAAAAAAAGTCCAAATGTTTGGGCTTGGTCCGTATAGCCCCCGAATGACGGTGCGCCCTTCGGGGTCTTCTTCGTCTTGCTCGATGGTCAGGGCAAGTTGTGGCGACCAAAAGTGTTGGTCTTCGGGTTTTATTTTGATAACAAAATGATTTTCAGGCAGATAGATACCCATGCAGCGCGAATCTTCCTGTTTGGAACGCTCTTTCAAAACCGTTTTAAGTTGGGCAATGACCTCTGTGGCAGGCTGCGAAAAGTGCCTGCGAAAGCGGGGACGTAGGCGAAAACTTGTCATGGCAGAATTTTGTTTGGTGTGTGTTGCTTTTTTTAGGTAAAGATACCAAAAAAAAGTAAGTTCTTGCTATTTTGCAGGTTTTATTTTGTAGGATAGCAATGAAAAAAGCCCTCTCTGGCACTTTTCCAAACAAAATCCTATCACAAAGGCGTTTTGAGAGAAATTGTAGAAAAGTGCCGATTTGAGTCTTTCGATTTTAAAATGTCTGATTTGAACCTCAATAGGTAAAATTTCGTAACTTTGTAAGCCCAAGTCCAAGATTTGCCCTTGTACCGAATTTTATTCCGATACGCTCTTAGTCTTTTTACGCTTTTTATATGAAAAAAATTCGCAATTTCTGTATTATCGCCCACATCGACCATGGCAAAAGTACCTTAGCCGACCGCCTCTTACAATTTACCAAGACCATCGACGAGCGTCAGATGCAAAATCAAGTCTTGGACGATATGGACTTAGAGCGTGAGCGCGGTATCACCATCAAGAGCCATGCGATTCAGATGAATTACACCGCCAAAGATGGTCAGGAGTACGTCCTTAATCTTATCGACACGCCCGGACACGTCGACTTTTCCTATGAAGTATCGCGCTCGATAGCTGCCTGCGAAGGTGCGCTCCTGATTGTAGATGCGGCACAGGGCATCGAGGCACAAACGATTTCAAATCTTTACTTGGCTATCGGTAATGATTTGACCATCATCCCTGTGATGAATAAAATAGACCTGCCCAGCGCACAGCCCGAAGTAGTCGCTGATGAAATTATCGGTCTGATAGGCTGCAAGCGCGACGAAATTATTTCGGCAAGTGCCAAAGAAGGTATCGGCATCGAGGATATTTTAGAAGCCATCGTCGAGCGTATTCCCGCCCCCAAAGGCGACCCTGATGCGCCCCTGCAAGCCCTGATTTTTGATTCGGTCTTCAATTCCTATCGCGGCATCGAGGTCTATTTTCGCATCATGAACGGTTCGCTGCGCAAAGGCGAAAAGGTCAAATTTATGGCGACGGGTAAAGAATACGACGCTGACGAAATTGGCGTTTTGAAGCTCACCCAAGAGCCACGCGAGGAGATGACGACAGGCAACGTAGGCTACCTCATTTCGGGTATCAAGCAGGCAAAGGAGGTAAAAGTAGGCGATACGATTACGAAAGTAGAACGCCCTTGTAAAGAGCCGATTGCAGGTTTTGAGAACGTCAAGCCGATGGTTTTTGCAGGTATTTATCCTGTGGAAACGAGCGAATTTGAAGATTTGCGTGCGGCAATGGAAAAATTGCAACTCAATGATGCCGCCTTAGTTTGGGAGCCTGAAACGTCGGCTGCCTTGGGCTTTGGCTTCCGCTGCGGCTTTTTGGGCATGCTGCACATGGAAATTGTGCAGGAACGTTTGGAGCGCGAATTTGATATGACCGTTATCATGACCGTTCCTTCGGTGAAGTTTTTGGCACATACCACACGCGGCGAGCAGATTTTTGTCAGTGCGCCTTCCGAAATGCCCTCACCTGCCGTTTTAGACTACATCGAGGAGCCTTTCATCAAAGCCTCTATCATCACCAAATCGGAATTTTTGGGAGCGGTCATCAAACTTTGTATGGAAAGACGCACCATTATGCTCAATCAGTCCTTTCTCACGCCTGAAAGGGTAGAATTGGTATTGGAAATGCCTTTGGCAGAGATTGTATTTGATTTTTACGACAAACTCAAATCCTTTTCACGCGGTTATGCTTCTTTCGATTACGAACTTATCGACTTGCGCCGCTCACACTTGGTCAAGCTCGATATCTTGCTCAACGGCGACCCCGTAGATGCGCTCTCGGCGATTGTCCATCGCGATAAGGCTTATGAATGGGGCAAGCGCATTTGTGAAAACCTCAAAGAACTCCTACCGCGCCAGCAGTTTGAAATTGCGGTGCAGGCAGCCATTGGTACGAAGGTGATTGCACGCGAAACCATCAAGGCTTTGCGCAAAAACGTTATCGCCAAATGTTATGGTGGCGATATTTCGCGTAAGCGCAAACTTTTGGAAAAGCAGAAAAAAGGCAAGAAACGCATGCGTCAAATCGGCTCGGTAGAAGTGCCGCAAGAGGCGTTTATGGCAGTTTTGAAAATCAACTAAGTTTTTTGTTTTTCAAAAAAAGGGCAGGGTATATAGAATACCTTGTCCTTTTTTTTTGAAGCCTTTTGAGGGCAAGATAGGCAAGGGGAGGTAAAATAAAAACAAAACAAAAGGAATTTTTATAGGTAAGATTTTTTCCTTTTTTGTCAAATTTAGATAATAAACATAACTTGTTTATTGCGCGTGATTTTCTTCTGTTTAATTTTGTCTTGCTTGCCACAAAACTTATAAAAGTTGCGTCTTTGCGAAAATAGCCGCCTTTTGAAGTGCATTTTAAAGGTAGCGCAGAATTTTATTTGGCTGATAAAAACGCAAAAATAATTCAGATTTGTATTCTTTCAAGATTCGAAAACGCTATTTTTTACAGAAAAAAAAGATTTTTTTATTCCAAACCAAAACCCCAAATTTGCAGTCAGAAAGCGAAAACGCTTGACATTTCTATTTGGCTTAGTAGTATCAAAAACAAACACAATAACCCAACAAAATAACACCTCGATGCGCTCTTTGATTATTGGAATTAGCTTTGTTTTTTGCTTTCTTTTTTGGAGTTGTTCTGATGAGTGGGGGCAAATATCGTATCGCACCAGTGCCACTTTGGTTTACAAAAATAAATCCAAGCAGCCTATTAAAATGCTGATTTACAATACATTGGGTAACGCCATTCGCACTATTCGCTTGCAAGATAGCGATTCGATACAGATTGAGTTAGAGGGTAGCCCTGTCGTCCAAGCATGGGGATTTAGACAAAGTGTAGAGGAAACGGGCGATTCGGTAGTTATTTACTTTGATGAAGAAAAATGTCTTTCTCATACTTTTCGTAACAACACAGGCACTTTCGACTTCCGCAACTATGACAACTACACGCCTGAATTGGTGCAGCAGCGCAAATTCACGCTCTACTACACTTTCACCGAAGAACACTATGCGCAGGCGCAGCCCTGTGAGTAGTTTTTAAGGTCATTGGTGAAGACCCCAACAACGGCGTAAAGAAGACACCAACAATGGCGTAAGGGACAAGGCATTGCTTTGTCCTAATTTTTTTGAAATAAAAAAGGATTTTTCAGACCCAAAAATAGGGTTCAGTTCAAATTTTATTTAAAATAATTTAACTGATAGCGTACCTCAAATACTTCTTGTAATTTTTCTATGGTCTTAAAGATATTGCGCAGGGTCTGTCGTTCTAATTTGTTGAGTCCCTGTGGGTTGATAAAACGCCCTGCGGTTTGGTGTCTGATGCCCTCGTGAGCGCGTTGCTGCATCAAAATTTCGTATGCCATTGCTGCTGCTTTGCAGATATTGGCTAAATGCGGCTCTTTTTCTTCTGCTATTTGTCCGACGGCTCTAAATCTTTCGGCGGTACTATACGTTTCGCTTAGTTTGTATTTATACGCCAAGAGGCGAGCAGCATCTGTTAGGGGCATCATGGCGCGTGCCTTGATGTCGAATTGGTCTTTTTGGTCGCCTGTTTTTTCTACCATAAAGCCTTTGAAAAAGCTAAGGGGAGGCGGATTTTGTAGGGCAGATTTTGCCCAAAAGCCCTTGAAAATAGGGTATCGTTCTATTTGTGTAAAAATGCTTTGGCGCAGGGTCTCACTTAGTTCGGGGTTTGCAGGATTTTGATAACCACCTAACGGACGAAAATCGAAGAAAATATTGCTGTGCAAAATAGCCTGATTGTCGGGAGTGGCTACCCAATGGGCAAAGGTCGTTTGCCACTCTTCGAGCGATAAGCACCATTTGGGGTTAGATGCCATCATATCGGCGGGACATTTTTCGAAACCTACTTCGGCTAAGGTATCATTGACAAGTTGCGCCAATTCCAAAAAGTAACCTTTAAGCGTTTCTATATCCAAACTATTTTGAGGGTCGTGAAAAATTAAGGCATTGTCTTGGTCGGTGGGCAGGAGTTGTTCTTTCCTACCCTGACTTCCCAAAGCCAACCAAGTAAATTGACAAGCAGGTAGGGGCTTGCCTGCCTGTTGTAACGCTTCGATGGCAAAATCTATCGCTTTTTGTGTCAGTAAATCATTGATTTCTGTAATAATATCGGCTATAAAACCAATGCCTACTTGTTGGTTGAGATATGCCTGCACCAAATTTTGGGTACGCAGGCGCAACGATTTGAGTTGGGCAACGCTCTGTGCGCGGCTCATTTCCTTGACCAAAATGGCAGGCTGATTGCCCTGTGCCAAAAGCAAGTCGCGCTGTGAAACAATCCCTATGGCGGCACTTTGCGTACTACCGTCTTGTGTGATGCAAAGGTGAGTAATTTTGAATTTGGTCATCAAAAGCATCATTTCCGAAACGGTTTTCTTGGGTGCAATGGTCTTGACAGGCGCACTCATGATGCTACTTATCGGATTTTGTTTGATGCGCTCGGTCTGTGCCACTACTTTTTTGCGTAGGTCGGAATCGGTAACGATACCCAACGGCAGCCCTTCGGTATCGGTAATGAGCATCGAGCCGATGTTGTGTTGAGTCATCATTTGCGCTACTTCCTGAATGGTGCAAGTAGGCGCACAGCGGATGAGTTTTCTTTCGGTAAAGACTTCTAAAAAATCGCTATTGGTGAATTGGGCTTGTATGATTGATTTGGTAGCCTGATTTTTCTGCACTTCCAAAGTAGAACTTAGGGCTTCTTCGGGCTTGAAAATCACAACGCCAGAGGCGAATCCTGCCGCTAAAAAGAGCGCAACTTTCGGATTTTGATTCACCACTTGCTCGAAGGCGGACTTCGAAATCCAATAGACCAATGAATCTTCGGCGGCTTTGCAGGTCGCGATATAGGGGTTTTGTGCCAAAATCGCACGCAGCCCAAACATATCGCCTTTGCCACAGACATCTACCAAGACGGTTCGCCCCTCGTCGGTCTGTAAGACATCTACTTTGCCTTTCTTGACAACAAAAAAGTGAGGCGCAGGCGCGTCGCCTTGTCGGACAACTTCTTCATTTTTTTCGTAATAGGCAAGTTTTGCACTTTTGCCTAAAAGTGAGAGTTCCGAAGCAGAAAGGTTATCAAAGGGCGGATATTGTGCCAAAAAGTCGAGGGTATCGGCAAGAATGTGGTCGAGGGACATATTCAGCGGAGTTAAATTCTAAAAAAACGGGTGCAAATGTAGGGATAAGGCATGTTCTGTCCGAAGTGAGATTGAAATAACAAAGTGTTTTCAGGCTCTAAAAAACAAAAATAAGAAATTTTAAAACAACTACTGATTGTTCTGCCAAGATAACCCTTTATTCCAACGATTTTTGTCGCGAAGTTGGAATACTTCCAATACAAAAGCGTTTTTGAGCAAGTATATTTCACAATAATTTTTGGGCGCACCTGTGGCATTGATGATATGATTGACGGCACGTTTTGCCACTTCGTTTGCTCCAACAGCCCTAAATTAGAAGGTTTCAATTTTTTTAAACCTTTACCTTATACATTTTTTTCCTTGACTGAGGGGTTATTTCGCAAAAAAAGTACATATTGCAGCCCAATTTACACGCCCTCTTAAAAGGGCAAGCGGAAAAGTGGTAGAAATAAAAAAAGTAAAACAAAAGCATGGAAAAGTCTAAAAAATGAAAGCGTGTCTGCCCAAAGCTTTGTCTTCTTTTGGCTTTCTTGCTGCCTTTCCCAACGTGTAAAGCGACAAAAAGGTTATTTGCTAATTTAGAACGGTTCTAAATTATGCAGAGGTTCGGGAATCTGCTTTTTTAAGTTGCTGAAAATCAGTTAGATTTACGCAATTAAAAGGCAGGGCTGCTCAAATCGTATATTTTTGGTTTGTTTAGATAAAATCCCGTTGTAATTTTGTCTGACCAAAAAAGCGCGTGCTAACCTTCTACTGAAACCTTCTAATACTCATCTTCTATAAATCATAATTACTCTGTTATGCCTCCGATTATGTCTATTTTGAGCAAAGGTCGTTTCTTGATGATGCTTGCATTGCTTATGGGCTGGCTTCATGGCTCGCTCTCTGCGCAAGCCCCACAAGACCCTGACTCCGTAGCCACAGACGCTACAGCTCAACAAGCAGCCCCAGCGGGCGGTGGTGCCGATATTGCCAAAGGAAAGGAACTTTTCGAAGGCAACTGTAAAGCCTGCCACAAAGTACACGAACGTGCAGTAGGTCCTGCCCTTGCAGGTATTTCCGAACGCAGAGATGAAGCTTGGATTATCGCTTTTGTGAAGAACTCAAAAAAAGTCATCGATAGCGGCGACGCTTACGCAGTCAAGCTCTACAATGACTACAACAAAACGGTAATGCCCGCTCATGAGTTCCTTTCTGACGACGACGTGAGAAATATCGTAGCCTACGTCAATAGCGTGCCTTTGCCTGTGGCAGACGTTGTTGTAAGTGGTGGTGGTACTACACCTGTAGAAACTGGTGGCAACTCCTCTTTCCTTTTGGCGGCGGTAATTGCCCTTACGGTATTGCTTTTGGTTTTGGCAGTGGTGATGATTATTCTGATTTCCGTTTTGGCGGGCTATCTGAAAAAGGCAAAAGGTCTGACCGAAGAAGACCAAGAGGTTTTGGGTCAGAAAATGTTTGATTTGGGCGCAATCGTCCGCAGCCAAGCCTTTATTGGTACAATCGCCTTTATCTTTGTAGCGGTATCTTTGAAAGCCACCTTCGACGGACTTTGGACTGTCGGTGTGCAGCAAGGTTACGCGCCTACACAGCCGATTCCGTTCTCACACAAATTGCATGCAGGCTACTACGAAATTGATTGTAAGTATTGCCACACAGGGGTAGAAAAAGGCAAGTCTGCCGTCATTCCTTCGGCTAATGTTTGTATGAATTGCCACAATTCTATTCGTACCGATTCGAAAAACATTCAGAAAATCTACGACGCTATCGCCAACGATGAGCCAATACAGTGGGTTCGCGTGCATAACCTTCCCGACCTTTCTTATTTCAACCATGCGCAACACGTCAAAGTGGCGGGCATCGAATGCCAAACCTGCCATGGGAATATCCAAGAGATGGAAGTCGTACAACAAATCTCACTCCTGACAATGGGCTGGTGTATCAACTGCCACCGTGAAACCAACGTCAAGGTACAAGGCAATGAATATTACGAACGAGTAGAGCAAATTCATAAGGAAGTGTCCAAAGAGCCTTTGAAAGTGGAAGACATCGGCGGTTTGGAATGCTCGAAGTGCCACTACTAATAGTCTTCTACTATTCGCTTCTTTCTTACAACTTGCCTCAAAACTCTCTCTCGAAATATGAAATTAAAAAAGAATACATACTGGAAAGGTCTGGAACAATTCACCAACGACCCCGACTTCATCAAGCATGCCGAAAAAGAGTTCCCTGCGTATCTTCCTATCAAAGATGCCTACGGCGACAACTCTAAAAACGAAGAAGAACACGACTCTTCGCGCCGCGACTTCCTCAAATTGATGGGTTTTAGCGTGGCAGCCGTTTCTTTGGCAGCTTGCGAGGCACCTGTGAAAAAAGCCATTCCTTATTTGAACAACCCCGAAGATGTGGTTGCTTCTATTCCCAACTTCTACGCCTCTTCGTATGTGCAGGGTGGCGAATATTGCGCCGTCATTGTCAAGACGCGCGAAGGTCGTCCGATTTTGGTAGAAGGCAATCCCGACTCACCCCTAACACAAGGCGGCATCAATGCGCGTGTGAGTGCTTCGGTTTTGGGTTTGTATGATGCTGAAAAAGCCCGCAAGCCCTCGAAAGGTGGCGAGCAGGCAGAATGGGCGGCTATTGATAAAGAAATCATGGCAAAATTGAGCGGCTTAGGTGGCGACCTTTATATCGTGAGCCACACCGTTCTTAGCCCCAGCACGAAAAGATTGGTAGCCGAGTTTGGCGAAAAAGCAGGCGTGAGTGTCAAGCATGTAAGCTATGACCCAATTTCGCGCTACGCCATTGCAAAAGCACACCAAAACAATTTCGGTAAAAAAGTCATTCCATCGTATGATTTTAGCAAAGCCGAAGTAATTGTAGGTATCAATGCCGACTTTTTAGGCGAATGGATTGCCGAAATCGAGCATACAAAACAGTATGCCGAAACGCGCCGCATCTCGAAAGACAAAAAGCAGATGTCGCGCCACTATCAATTCGAGAGCATGCTCTCTATCACAGGTGGTTCTTCGGATTATCGCACCCCAATTCGCCCTTCGGAAGAGGTGGCTGTGGTGGCGGCACTCTACAATGCTATCTGTGGCGGCAACCTTTCACAAGGCAAACTTTCAAGCGAATTAGCAAATAAAAACCTACAACGTTGTATCAAAGAACTAACCGCAGCTAACGGCAAAGCCTTAGTTGTTTCAGGTTCGAATCAGGTAGGTGTGCAAGAGCTTGTCAATGCGATTAACGAAAAATTAGGTGCTTACGGCACTACCATCGACCTTGAAACGCCTTCTTATCAGCGTCAGGGTGATGACGAGCAGATGGCAGCCTTTGTAGAAGCCCTAAAAGGCGGAAGTGCAGCTGGTGTCATTTTCTATAATTGCAACCCTGTTTATGACTATCCCGCAGGTGCGGAAATTGCAGCCGCAGTAGGCAAGGCAAAACTTTCTATCGCTACTGCCGAAAGATTAGACGAAACGGCTTCTCTCTGCCAATATCACACGCCCGACCGCCATTATCTGGAGTCTTGGAATGATGCAGAGCCTAAGAAGGGACACCTTGCTTTGATACAGCCTACCATCAATCCGATTTTTGACACGCGCCAATTTCAAGATAGCCTTATCAAATGGGCAGGCATGGAAGGCGATTATTATACCTATATCCAAAAAACTTGGGAAGCACGCACAGGAAAAACGGGTGCTGCCTTTGCAAGACTTTGGAAAACGGTCTTACACGATGGCGTTTATCCGAAAAAAGGAAAAACCGCTGCGATTGCCGAAGCTCCCGTTGTAGTGGCAGCTACTGATTCTACCGCTACCGAAGGTGCGACAGAGATGGTAGCAAGCGAGCCTGCACAAACAGAATCTCCTGCCGAAACTACCACTGTCGCTGCCGTTACAGGTTTTACCGCGCCTGATGCCAATGCTTTAAGCCTACCAAAAGTAGGAGGCGCGGACACTTTGGAACTTGCGCTCTATGCAAGTGCCGTTATGGGGAATGGTATGATGGCAAACAACCCTTGGATTCAGGAAACGCCAGAGCCTATTACCAAACTTACTTGGGGACAGGCGTTGCTTGTTTCGGTAGATGTGGCAATGGCAAAAGGGCTTTCTACCAAAGAAAACGATACGGCAGTAGCCAAATTGAACGTTGGGGGCAAGGAATACAATCTGCCTGTCATTGTTCAGCCCGGTTTGGCAAAAAATACCCTTGCTTTGCCTATCGGATATGGTAGAAGCAAAGAAAAAGGTGGAAAAGTGGCAGCCGAAGCCGCTGGTATCAATGCCTACGAATTGGCGGCTTGGAAAGGCGGCGTTCAGTTTTATGCCCTCAATGCACAAGTAGAGGCAGCAGGCGAAATGGAACTTATCGCCCAAACGCAAACGCATCACACCTTCTTGGGTAGGGAAACCATTATCCAAGAGGCACTCTTGAAAGATTATCAAGACGTAAAGGCACTACAAGAGAAGCGTTACGAGCCTAAAATCGCTACCTCAAAAGGCTTGACTACGCCTACTGACATCTCTATCTGGGATATTCAGAACGACTGGTATGGTGAAAGTGGCGATTTGACTAAGAAATACGAAAACAAGGAAATTCCTGAATACAAGAAAGACCTTTGGCTGGAAAAACACCCTATCGGTGCGGACGTTCACTTGTATCCAAATCACCACTGGGGTATGGTCATAGACCTCAATACCTGTACAGGCTGTTCGGCTTGCGTGGTGGCTTGTCATGTGGAAAATAACGTTCCCGTTGTAGGTAAAAAAGAAGTGGCGGTACGTCGTGATATGCACTGGATGCGCATCGACCGTTACTACTCATCTTCTACCACAGATAAGAAAGACTACGACAATTTGAAAATTGTATCGGAAAACCCCGAAATTGTCTTTCAACCGATGATGTGTCAGCATTGTAACAACGCGCCTTGTGAAACGGTCTGCCCTGTTGCGGCTACGACACACAGCAGCGAAGGTTTGAATCAGATGACTTACAACCGTTGTGTAGGTACGAAGTATTGCGCCAATAACTGCCCTTACAAAGTACGTCGCTTCAACTGGTTTAAGTACAATCTGAACAAAGAATTTGACTATTACATGAACGACGAATTAGGTCGTATGGTCTTGAACCCTGATGTTACGGTTCGTTCGCGTGGTGTGATGGAAAAATGCTCACTTTGCGTACAGCGTATTCAAGACGGCAAATTGCGTGCGAAGAAAGAACTCCGCAAAGTACGTGATGGCGAAGTTGTTACGGCTTGTGCAAGTGCTTGTCCTACACAGGCAATTACCTTTGGTGACTTGAATGACCCGAATAGCAAAATCGTTCAGGTGTTAGAAGGAGAATTGGATAAGCGTGCTTACAATGTTTTGGCGGAAATCAATACCCGTCCGAATGTTTGGTATCTGACCAAAGTTCGCAACCAAGATGAAGCATTTGTTCCTACTTCGCCACTTCAAAAGACAGAGGCATAGGAAGATAGATAGGCGATAGGTAGGTAAAGCCTTCAAGAGGCGATAAATCCTACCTGCTGCCTATCTTTTGCATCTCTTTCATCCTCCTTCGGATAGCTATAAGTGCGCTTATCGCACTTTTTCCCTTCAAATTCGCATTTAATCGTAGAACCAATCATATTCACATGCAAATCATATCAGAAGTTCGTGAGCCATTAGTTACGGGTGGGAGAACCCATCACGACGTAACGAACGATATTGCAGGGCGCGTAGAGGAGAAACCCGCGCCGCTCTGGATGGCTGCTATGGCGTTTTCGCTCTTCTTGCTCGCTTCGGGTGGTTATTTCTTAGGCGATATGCTCTGGAATGGCATCGGTAGATGGGGCTTGAACAAGACAATTCAATGGGCTTGGGACATCACCAACTTCGTCTGGTGGGTCGGTATCGGTCACGCAGGTACGCTGATTTCTGCCGTACTCTTGCTTTTCCGCCAAAAGTGGCGTACTGCCATCAACCGCGCAGCAGAGGCGATGACTATTTTCGCCGTTATCTGTGCCGCCGTTTGGCCTATCGTACACATGGGCAGACCTTGGTTGGGTGCTTATTGGGTACTTCCCCTGCCTAATACCTTCGGTTCGCTTTGGGTGAACTTCAACTCGCCGCTCCTTTGGGACGTGTTTGCGATTTCTACTTACTTTTCGGTTTCGCTTGTCTTCTGGTTTATCGGTCTTGTGCCTGACTTTGCCACTATTCGCGATAGAGCAGTAGGCAAGTGGGGGCGTTTGATTTACGGTGCTTTGAGCTTAGGCTGGACAGGCGGCGCAAAGTCGTGGATGCACTACGAAGCCGTTTCGCTTATCTTAGCAGGTCTTTCTACGCCGCTTGTACTTTCGGTACACACTATCGTAAGTTTTGACTTTGCTACTTCGGTTATTCCCGGCTGGCATACGACGATTTTCCCTCCCTACTTTGTTGCGGGTGCGATTTTCTCTGGTTTCGCTATGGTATTGACCCTGATGCTTGTTACGCGCAAAGTCTATAAATTAGAACATTACATCACACTCGAACACATCGAGATGATGAACATTATCGTCATGGTTACAGGCTCGATTGTCGGTATCGCTTATATCACCGAGTTCTTTATCGCTTGGTATTCGCAAGTGCCTTACGAGCAGTTTTGCTTCATCAACCGTATGACAGGTGATTACTGGTGGGCATATTGGGCAATGATGACTTGTAACGTAATTTCACCACAAGTTTTCTGGATTAAGTGGGCGCGTACTACGATTTGGTTCACGTTCATGCTTTCTATTGTGGTAAATATCGGTATGTGGTTCGAGCGTTTCGTAATTATTGTAACCTCTTTGCACCACGACTACCTTCCTTCGGCTTGGGGCTATTTCTCCCCTACGGCTTGGGACGTAATGTGTTATATCTTTACCTTCGGACTTTTCTTCACCCTATTCTTTATGTTTGCCAAATATTTCCCTGTGGTGAATATGGCAGAGGTAAAATCGGTCTTGAAAAGCTCTAACGACAAGGTGTATAAGGCACGTGTTACTATCAAAGACCCCCATAACGTTATCTAATTTCTTACCACTTCAAACCTAACCCTTGATTATGGCAGCAACACAATCAAATCAAGAACTCGACAAACACTTCTTAGTAGGCATCTTTGATGACGAAGACGTGCTTTTGCATGGAGTGGAAAAAGTGCGTAAGAAAGGCGTAACTATCCACGAAGTCTTCACTCCTTATCCGATTCACGGTTTGGAGCATGCCTTAGGCTATAAAGCCTCTTGGCTACCCAAAGCCGCCTTTATGTTTGGTGCAACAGGCACTACGCTGGCTTTGGTCATGCAAATTGGTATGTTGGGTATCTCTTGGCCTATGATTATCGGTGGAAAGCCTTTTGTTGCTTTCCCCGACTTTATCCCCGTATCCTTTGAGATGACCGTTCTTTTTTCGGCTTTCGGTATGGTAGGCTCTTTCTTGGTTTCACAAGATTTGAAGCCTTACAAAGTGCCACGTATCTTCGACCGTCGTAGTACCGACCACAAGCACGTCATGGCGATAGATTTAGTCAAGAATGGCTCTAAATCGCAGGCAGATATTGAGGCAGTATTGAAGGAAGCAGGTGCAGAGGAGGTCTATCCCAAATCTTTCACCGAAGAGGAAAACAATCCTTCTTTCTTTAAATATGTTTCAAATTTATTCCGCAATGGCGTAGGCACTACAAGCCGTCCCCTCAAATAAGACGTAACTCTCAAACCGAAACCAAGATGATGAAACCATTAACCCATATATTTAGAGTCGGTCTGACAGGAATAGCGGCTTGTATGATGCTTTCCTCCTGCGGAGCTGACAAAGACAACCCCGGCGTAGAGTATGCGCCACAGATGTATCATAGCGTTGCTTACGAACCCCTTAGTCAGGTGGTAGAAAACAAGGCATGGTATACGGCTATTGCAGACGATTATTATAGCACTTCGCCTGTTACTGACAATGGCTACTTCTCTAAGGAAGATGTTTTGGGAGATGCTGAAAAGCGCGAGAAAATCTCCAATATGCTCACGCCGCCCAAAGGCACTATTAAGCGTCAGTATTATGCACACGAAGCCTTAGCCGATAGCCTACTTATTTATTACGACGCATACGGCAAAGACGATTTAGAGGTGGCAGCGATAGAACTCAAAAACCCCTATCCTGCCGAAGATGAAAAAGTAGTCGCACGCGGAAAGGAATTGTACCTTTCTTACTGTTCGCCTTGCCATGGCGCAACAGGAAAAGGCGACGGAAAAGTAGGCGAGAAATACGGCGGCGTACCCGATTATTCCGCAGGACGCTACAAAACCATCAGTGAGGGACACATTTTCCACGTCATCACGCATGGCAAAGGGCGTATGTGGGCGCATAAAGGGCTGGTTTCGCCCGACGACCGTTGGAAAATTGTACGCTACGTACAACAACTACAACAAGGCAAACCTTAATCGCCTCCCTGTTATTTGCACGCAACGCGAGGACTCTCCTTGCGTGCCTTTCCTTTTCTTTCTCTTTTCGAAACGTAAAAACACTACATAATGGCTGCTCATCACGACTCACACGGACATGCCTTCGACCGTGAAGCCCTCGTAGAACAATACGAGTTTTCTGCAAAAGCCAAGCGAATTATCTTCATTATCTTGGGGATAGGTTTGCTCTTCACCGTTATCGGACTTTTCCAAATCATGAGCGATAGCGGACACCACGCCGAACACGCAAGTGCTTTGCTCTCTGGTAATGAATTAGCCTCTGCCGCCGACCCTGCGGGTGGAGGTGCGGCACACGGAGGCGAACATCATAGCGCATATCATTGGACTACGCGCCTAAAAGCAAACCTTTGGGTCAATGTGGTCTTCTTCTCTGGTATCGCACTTTTGGCGGGCGTTTTCTTTGTGGCGGTGCAATATGTCGCTGCCGCAGGTTGGTCGGTAGGGGTCTTGCGTGTGGCACAAGCCTTCGGCTGGTTTCTGCCTGTGGGTGGAATCCTGATGCTTGGTACTTTCTTGTGGGGTTCGCATGAACTTTTCCACTGGACACACGACTACCTTTATGATACCAACTCGCCTCAATTTGACGCAATTATCGCAGGTAAGCAAGACTTCCTCAATACGCCCTTCTTTTTAGGACGCATGGTCTTGTTCTTTGCCGTATGGATTTTGTTTTTCTTTATGATGCAAAAGCACACCTTTGCGCAAGACATCGCTACTTCCTTAGACGAAATCAAACGCCGCCACAGAATCTTAGTAAAACTTTCGGCAGGCTTTATTGTCTTCTTGGGCGTGTCTTCTTCTATTGCCGCTTGGGATTGGGTCATGTCTATTGATACGCACTGGTTCTCTACTATGTTTGGCTGGTACAATTTCGCAAGCTGGTGGGTAACGGCTTTGGCTGCCATTACGCTTACGGTTGTGATGTTGAGAGAAGCAGGTTATTTGAAATTTGTCAATGAAAATCATTTGCACGACTTAGGCAAATTTGTCTTTGCATTTAGCATTTTCTGGACTTACATCTACTTCTCGCAGTTCCTTCTTATTTATTATGCCAACATTCCAGAGGAAACGATTTACTTTGTAGAGCGTTTGAGTACGCACTATTCTAAGTATATCTTTATCATCTTGTTCCTCAATTTCGCCTTCCCTTTCCTTTTCTTGATGACGCGAAATGCCAAGCGCAAGCACACAACCTTGAAAATCGCTTGTATCGCCGTTATCATTGGGCATTGGTTCGATTTCTATCAAATGATTACGCCCGGCACGTTGAAGGAAAATGGCGCATTTGGCTTCTTAGAATTAGGACTTCCTTTTGTCTTTATCGGTGTTTTTGCTTATATTGTCGCTTCACAACTAAGCAAAAAGGCTTTGGTAGCCAAAAATCACCCTATGTTGGAAGAGTGTGTCAATCACCACATTTAAGAATTTTTGCCACAGAACGCTACAAGAGCCGTTTTTACGCATACTTGTAGCGTTCGCCTGTGCGAAATTTTGAATAAAGGTCTTTTTGAACCACCTTTGCCGAAAATAGTCCTATGTTCCTTTCTTTTTTTTTCTACAACTTGCAAGGAGATACCAAAACTCAAAAAAAGTCAAAAAAAAGATGTCGAAAAAAGGAGAGTTCCCAAAAACCTTTTTCTTATACAACTTGTCAATATCGTAACAACAAAACAATAATACGCTGATGTATCCGATTTTAGTCGCATTTATTGGAATCCTCTTCGTAGTCTTGATGGCACTCGTCTATCGTGTTTTCACCTTAGTCAAGATAGCCAAAAGCTCCGAATTATCGCCTGCTGAAAAAGAGCAGCGCGTCAGTACCTCGAATAAGGTCAATGGTCTGCTTTTTATAGCGTTCTTTTTTGTCTTATTCGGCTCTATCGCTTGGTACTCTATTGCAGCTCAGGACAAATACATGCTGCCCGATGCTGCCTCCGCACATGGTGGGGATATAGACTTTCTCTTTTGGGTGACGACAGGAGTAGTGGCTTTTGTCTTCTTCCTAACTCACGCCCTTCTTTTCTTCTTCCCTTACATTTATCGTTTTAGAGAAGAAAGAAAGGCAGAATTTATTTCACACAACAACACGTTGGAAGTTATCTGGACTGCCGTTCCTGCCGTTGTTCTTACCATTTTAGTAGTATCTGGTTGGAGTGTGTGGAGCGAAGTTACTGCGCCAGCACCCGAAGATGCTATGGAAATAGAAATTGTGGGCAAGCAGTTTAATTGGCGTGCGCGTTACGGTGGTGCTGATGGTATCGTCGGAAAGTTTGACTATCGTAAAATTGATGATGTCAATGAATTAGGCATCGACTTTTCTGATAAGAACAACTATGACGACTTTATGGCAAGCACTTTAAAAATGCCTGTTGGAAAGAATGTACTCTTGAAGATTCGCTCAAAAGACGTACTGCATAGCGTCTTTTTGCCTCATTTTCGCGTCAAGATGGACGCAGTTCCCGGTATGCCTACCAAGTTTTGGTTCACACCTACCAAAACTACCGCAGACATGCGCAGAGAATTAGAAGCAAAAAATGACCCTCGTGCAGCCGAATTTAAGTACCAATTAGCCTGTACTGAAATTTGCGGTGGCGGACACTTCGCTATGGCAATGGACGTAGAAGTTGTTACGGCAGAAGAGTTTGATAAGTGGTACAAAGAGCAAAAATCTTGGGCAGAAGCCAATGCTGATTATTTAAAAGAGAAAGGCATTGACGTTCCTGCTACCCAATTAGCGGCACGCAACTAATTCTGTATTTATTTCTATTCATCATATCATTTCAAAAACCTTAGATAGCTTATGTCTACTGTAGATATTGACATCAAAAGTGCGTCGGCAGACCATCATGACGACCACCACGAGCATGAGCATCACGGAAATTTCTGGACAAACTACATCTTTTCTACCGACCACAAAGTTATTGCAAAACAATTCCTCTTTACTGCAATCTTTTGGGCGTTCATTGGCGTAGCGATGTCGGTCATTTTCCGCTTGCAGCTCGGTTTTCCCGAAGCGGATTTGAGCTTCTTAAAGCCCATCTTGGGCGGTTGGCTTACCTCCGAAGGTAAGATTGACACAAATTTCTACCTTGCCTTAGTTACGATGCACGGCACCATCATGGTATTCTTCGTACTAACAGCAGGTCTGAGCGGTACTTTCAGTAATTTCCTTATTCCGTTGCAAATTGGCGCACGCGATATGGCTTCGGGCTTTATGAACATGCTTTCATATTGGTTCTTCGCCCTTTCAAGCGTGATTATGTTTGCCTCTCTTTTCATAGAAACGGGTCCTGCCTCTGGTGGTTGGGTAATTTATCCGCCTTTGAGTGCATTGCCACAAGCGATGCCCGGTTCAGGATTAGGCATGACGCTCTGGCTTACCAGTATGGCACTCTTTATTGCTTCTACGCTTTTAGGAGGCATCAATTATATCGCCACTGTTATCAATATGAGAACGCAAGGCATGTCTTTTGATAGAATGCCACTCACAATATGGGCTTTCTTTATCACTGCCGTAATTGGCTTGCTTTCTTTCCCTGTATTGCTTTCTGCGGCACTCTTATTGATTTTCGACCGTAGCTTCGGAACAAGTTTCTTTTTGGATAGCATCTACATTGCAGGCGAGGCTTTGCCTAATCAAGGTGGTAGTCCTGTACTTTTCCAACACCTTTTCTGGTTCTTGGGACACCCTGAAGTGTATATCGTATTGCTTCCTGCTTTGGGTATTACCTCTGAAATTATTGCGACAAACTCGCGCAAGCCTATCTTTGGCTATAAGGCTATGATTGGCTCTATTTTGGGGATTGCCGTACTTTCCTTTATCGTTTGGGCGCACCACATGTTCGTTTCGGGTATGAATCCGTTTTTGGGTTCAATCTTTATGTTCTTGACGCTTATCATTGCCGTTCCTTCGGCGGTTAAAGCCTTCAATTACATCTCGACTATGTGGAAAGGCAACTTGGTCTTCACCCCAGCGATGTTGTTCTCAATCGGCTTGGTTTCGCTCTTTATCGTAGGTGGCGTTACGGGTATTCACTTAGCAAGTGCAGCGATTGATATTCAGTTGCACGACACTTACTTCGTTGTGGCGCACTTCCACTTAGTAATGGGTTCAGCATCTTTCTTTGGCATGTTGGCAGGTATCTATCATTGGTATCCTAAGATGTTTGGTAGAATGATGGACGACAAATTGGGTTATGTGCATTTCTGGATTACCTTCTTAGGCGTTTATGGGGTTTTCTTCCCTATGCACTATATCGGTATCGCTGGTTTCCCACGTCGTTACTATTCATTCTCTTCTTTCGACCCCTTCAATATGTTCGTAGATTTGAATATGTTTATCTCTATTTCTGCCATCATTACCTTCTTTGCGCAGTTTATATTCGTATTCAATTTCTTCTACTCTATGTTCAAGGGCAAATTAGCACCGCTAAACCCTTGGAGGTCGAATACCTTAGAATGGACAACGCCACGCTTCCCCGGACACGGAAACTGGGTTGGGGCAATTCCACAAGTATTCCGCTGGCCTTATGATTACAGCAAGCCCGGTGCAAAAGAGGACTTTATCCCGCAGCACATTCCTTATTCTGCCACACCAGAATCTAACCTCCCCGAAGAGAAGGAATTGGCTAAAAAGGAGCAGGTTGAGGCTACCAAAACCGCAGGCTCACACTAACGGCTATCCTGTCTTTTCTATCCGAAAAAACAGCGAAGGTCTTTTCTAAGGCTGATACAGAAGAAAGCCCAAGTTGAATCTTGGGCTTTCTTTTTATTCGCATAGGCGATTTCGTAGTCTTGCATACCAAAAGCAGGGCAGGGTCTTTGTCAGTGGCTTTTTTATTGAAGCCCTCAAAAATGCTTTTCCAAAGTCTTGTTTTTTGTATAGATTTTGCATAGATTGTACCATTACAAATATCTGACCTTTATGTCGCTGAAAAATTTATACATAGAAGGGAGAAAATACATTCCCAGTGTGAAGTTCGAGCTTGAAAACAACCACTTGTTTTTTGCAGGGCAGTGCTACCACGAATATACGGAGGAGTTTTTCGCCCCCATCTACGAATGGGTACGCGATTATTTAGCCACAGAGCCGTCCCAACCGATTACCTTAGAATTTCGCATGGATTATTACAATACGGTCTGCTCGCGCTGTTTCTTAGAATTTTTCGAAATGTTTGAAAATTATCAGACGGACGGAGGGCAGGTGCAGGTGCTTTGGTATTACCGTCAGGACGATACCGATATGCTCGAAAATGGCGAAGATTTTAAAGATGACATAGATTTGCCCTTTACTTTTCTGGCTTATTAGATTCGATTTCTTTTTTTGCTAAAAAGTGTGCAATTTTACATTTGGAATATCTTGCTGCTATCATGCCATACAAACCCGAACAAGTCTTAGCCGAATTAAAGAACAATAAGTTTGCCCCTCTCTACTTTTTGCAGGGCGATGAACCTTATTACGTTGATGTTATTGCCGAATACATCGAAACACACGCCTTGCCCGAACACGAAAAGGGCTTCAACCTCACGGTTGTCTATGGCAAGGATACGCCTATGAAAGATGTGATGAGCCTTGCCAAACGTTTTCCCGTGATGGCGCAAAGGCAGGTTGTGATTGTCAAAGAAGCCCAAGAGATTCCCGATTTGGGAAAGGATACAGGCAAGACGCAACTCTCTAAGTATGCTGAAAAACCTGTGCCTTCCACCATTCTGGTCTTTGCCCACAAGCACAAAAAATTAAACCTCGCACAAACTTTGGGCAAGACCTTAGAAAAGTATGCCGTCGTTGTAGAGTCGAAAGCCTTATATGAAAATCAAGTGCCTGCTTGGATACAGGGCTATTGTAAAGAAAAAAAAATGGGCATAGATTCGCAAGCCGCCCATGCTTTGATGGAATCGGTAGGCGTAGAACTTTCGCGCCTCGCCAATGAAGTAGATAAATTATTGCTCAATTTTGCAGACGGCAAAACCTCTCATATTACCAACGAACATATTTCGCGTTATGTAGGGCAGAGTCGCGATTTTAATACCTTTGAGTTGCAGCGTGCTTTGGGTGAAAAAAACACCCTAAAAGCCTATAAAATTGCTAACTATTTCGCATCAAATCCCAAAGAACACCCCCTTATTCCGATTATCGCTTCTCTTTTTGGGTACTTTTCTAAAATATTGCTGGTGCATCATTATAGCGGCGTTTCTTCACACGATTTGGCAAAGCACTTGCAAATTAGTCCTTTTTTTGTCAAAGAATATCTGACGGCGGCGCGTTATTATCCACTCTCGAAGGTCTTGCAGATAATTCATTTTCTGCGACAAGCCGATTTGCAATCTAAGGGCGTAGGAGCAAGCGTATCAGAAGGTGAGATTTTGAAAGAATTAGTATTCAAAATTTTGTACTAAAATCATATAAAAACAGGACAAACATGAACTTTTCGCAAGTTTCTTTCTGGCTCTATGTAACGGCTGCCTTTCTCTTGCTTTGCATTGGCTTGTTTTACCTGATTTTTGTCCCTGAAAAATACCAAATTTGCATATACCTTTTTGGGGGAGCTTTTATCAATGCCATTTTTGCTCTCAAAACCTATCAAAAAATGAAATAAAATGCGCAATCTAAGCAAGATTTTTCTTATCGGCATGCCTGCGGCAGGCAAAACTACTTGGGCAAAACATTTGGCAGAGCGATTACAGTGGCAGTTTTTAGATACTGATGCCTATATTGAAGCCGAAGAAAAGCGCACTATCGCCCAAATTTTTGAGCAGGAAGGAGAACGCTTTTTCCGACAACAAGAAAGAGTTGTTTTAGAAAAAATAAAGGAAATGCGACAAGTAGTGGTAGCCACAGGAGGCGGATTGCCCCTTTGGGCAGATAACCTCGATGTTTTGAAACAAGAGGGCGTAGTGGTCTATCTGAAAATGCCCCTCGATACGCTTTATGAGCGTGTAGAAACTGAAAAGGGCAAACGTCCGCTTTTGGCAAAACAGCCCGATACGCTTTTGTTTTTAGAGGATTTGTATCAGAAAAGAAAGCCTTTTTACGAAAAAGCGCACCTTTGTATAGAAGAGCCGAAAAGCATTGCCGAATTTGCGCCTTTGCTCTCACTATTTTCTAACTTGTCTAATTTTTCTATTTAATTTTTGAAAAATGCCCACTGCTACACAAAATTTCGAACACCTGATTAAAATTTGCAAAGATGCCTACGAAGGCTATCAGACTGCCAAAGAAAATGTATTGAAATGCGAGCAAAAAAAAGACTTAAAAAAACGAGATAAAATAGTAGAAATAGAAGAAAAACTACAACTTTTTGCAGACGAAAGAAGGGTCATGTTTGCCGAGCTTAATAAAGTGTATCAACATTGGCAACAAAAGACGATTTATGCCGACACGCTCATTGGAGCTTTGCATCGAACTTGGATAGAGGTGCAGGCTTTTTTCAATGCGCCTTTGTCGCACACTTTGGAGGCTTGCATAGAGGGCGAGCGTTTGTCTTTGGTTGAATATCAAAAGTGCCTAACCTTGTATCGCGAAATGTTGCCCACAGAAGCGGTAGAAATTTTGATAAAACAATCGGCACAAATAGAAAACTGCTTGTACTTGCTTTCTGATTTAAAAAAAGAAGTAGAGCAGTTTTAAAATTTTAGGCAGACCTTCGCTTACCTACCAAAAGAGAGGTAAGTTTTTGAGCTATATTTCACTTTTTAAAGGCGTGAGAGGTGTAAAAATTCGTTGAGAATCATAGCAGTAGCTCCCCAAACTTCGCCGTTGGCTATGTCAAAATAAGGGACGTAATATTGGTACTGATTGCCTACCACAACGGTTTTTTCTTTTCGTTTTTCGGGATTTGCTAAATCCAGATACGATACCTGATAGAGTTGGCTTACTTCTTTGGGGTCAGTAATAAATGCGGGCTTGTGGTCTAAATACCCAATAAAGGGCGTAACCAAAGAATCGCTGGGCGGAATGTAGAGTTCGGACAATGCGCCAATTACTTGATTTTGAGGCAGTTTGATGCCAACTTCTTCTTCCAATTCGCGCAAAGCCGTTGCTTTCAAATCTATGTCTTGGGCTTCTCTGCCACCTCCGGGTAGCCCAATCTGTCCCCCATGTTTGGCTACGCCTTCATAAGGGGGGCGCAAAATAAGCGGCAGATGCCACTGCTGTTTTTCAGGATATAGCAAAATCATGACGGCAGCTACGCGCGTTTTTTCGCGTTTTTTGAAAAGCATTTCGCGTTCCTGCAAAGAGCGCGAGGACATTTCGGCTTGTGCTTTTTTCGCCAAATCCTGATTCCAATGCGTAAGACGATTGGCGAGCAGGTCGATAAAGTCTTGAGTTGCCATGCAAGTTTTTGAAGAAAATAGAAGAAAATGAAAGAAAATAGAAGAACAAACGTAAAAAAAGTAGGGACAAGGACTTGCCCTATCCCTACTCAATATTTTTTATGACTATCTAAGTTTTAATAGAAAATCACCTCACAATTCGGACGAGCGGCGCGGAAGGCATTGACTTTCTTGGCATTGAGGCGCGTTTTGTAGCATTTCAAACTTTCCAAACTGCGCAAGCCCTGAATGTGTTTGATGTTGCTGATGCCCGTATTGAAGATTTCCAAGTTTTTGAGGCTTTGCAAACCGCTTAACGTTTTCAAGTTGCCGCGAATGGCTGTACCCGAAATGCGCAAGGTTTCCAACTGTTTCAAGCCACTCAACGGACGCAAATCCTTAACGGCGATATTTTCGGCTATGATTTCGGTCAGTTGTGGCATCGAAGCCAATGTAACAAGGGTATTGACAGGGGTGTTGGAAAAATTAACGCTTTTGAGCGATTTGAGTTGCGTCAGGGTATTAAAACTGCTCACGCTGGTATTCGAAAAGTCGAAACTTTCCAAATAAGTGAAAGCCTCGATGGGGAAAATATCGCGAATCGAGCGCAGTTCGCTGATGCTAATTTGGTGCAGGGCGGTAAGGCTGTGTAGTTGTTCTATGGTAGGTTCTTTGCTTACTTTGATGTACTTTTCGAAGGCGCGTTTCCATTCATTTGGCAAATTATTCCACCATTTTTTAAGTTCGTCGCTTCTATAAGTCAGGAGCGTATTGGGCATCTTGCGTACAAAATCTTCGCTTAGGCTGCGCTCGATGGGGGCGTTGTCGGCATAAACTTGCTGCAAGGCTCTCAAATTTTGGAGCGGCGCAAGGCTCTTAACTTGCGTGTTTTCTATGTGCAGGGTGCGTAAGTTTTGTAAGTTTTGCAAGGGGCTTAGGTCGCTTACCTGCGTTTGGCTTAGGTCTATTACTTGCAAATCGATGAGGTCTTTGAGTGCGTTGGCGTTGTTGATGCCACTTTGCGCCGCCTTCAATTCTTGCAAAGAAAGTAGGCTTCGTAGCGGATTGAGGTCAGTAATTTGGCTATTTTTGCTTACATCAATTTGCTTGATGCGTGCCATTTGCGCTAATTGCTCCTTGCTTGGCGTGCCATTATTTGCCACTTGTGCGGTAAAGACGCTCTTCCAAGCAGGGCTAAGGTCTTTCCACCAATTTTGCAGGTGTTCGGAAGCGGCAATGACCAAAATTTTAGGGTATTGTGCCATAAAAGCCTTCGCTTTTTCGGGCGTAACCTGCGTCTGGTCGGAATATATTTTTTCCAAACTTTTCAGATTGCCCAAAGGCGCAATTTCAGCAATAGCGGTCTGATTGATAAAAAGCAGGCGCAAATTGTCTAATCCACTAAGGGCTTGCAAATTTTTGATAGCCGTACTGCAAAGGCGCAAACGCTCTAATTGCTTCAAATTTTTGAGCGGTTCGAGGGCAGAGATGCTGGTATTGCCCAAGTCTAAAAACTGCAATTCTTTCAAATCGGCTAAGGCTTTGATGTCCTTGATGGCGGTCTTATCTAATCGCAAATCTTTGAGTTGTGTCAGATTTTCGAGTGCGCTAATGTCGGCGATTCGCGTTTGAGAGGCGTAGAATTTTTCTAATTCTAAAAAATTAGACACAACAGAAATGTCTGTGGTCGGGGTCTGGCTGATGTCTAACTCTTTGATTTTGAGGGCATAACGAAGTGCCGAAAGGTCGGATACTTGTGTTTTTGAAACATTTAATTGTAACAGACCTGTCAGGTTGCGGATAGGAAAAATGTCGACAATCGCGGTTTTTTCCACGTTCAAAATTTTTAGGTTTGAAAGTTGGGAAAGCGGGCTAAGGTCGGTAATTTGGCTGCGATTGCTCAAATCGAGCTGCTCCAAAGCGGCTAAGGTTTTGAGCTGCCCGTCAGAAATGGAATCGGTTACATTGACAAATTGCCCAAAAACTTCGCGCCACTGTGCATTCAAGCCATTCCACCAGTTGCGGAGTTCTTCGGCTTCGTTGAGTTTTGTGGTATAAAAACTAACGATTTTGAGGTCTTGGTTTCTATGGTCGATGTTGATTTCTACATAACGCACCTGATTGTTTTTGACCGCATTGTTTTTCAAATCTACGGCTTCTAAGGTTCTATTGAGCGTAATTTTAAGATAGACCTGCTGCTCGGCAGAGAGAAAATGCTCTACCTGCTGCACATCAAAAGTAAAGATAGCCTCTTTGAAAAAGAAGTCGATGTCTTTCAAATAGGCTTGTACGTCTTTGTGCAGGTAGGTTTGGCGTTGGGTATCGAGGTCGTCTTCTACCTGAATTTTGGCATCTTTAAAGACTTTGGCAAAACTTTCATTGACAATCGTTTGCTTGTCTTCGAGCGGCATTTCGGGGTCGCCGAGCGTATTGAGCATGATTTCCAAGACGGTCATCATGTCTTTGGCTTGTGCTTTATAGGCTTCGAGCTGTTCGGCACTGATTTGGTCTATGCCGAGCGTCTGCCCTGCGGTTTTGTTGTCTTTTTTTTGTGCGAAAACAGAAGGCGAGATGCCCAAAAAGAAAAGAACAAAATAGAAGGAGAATAAAATGCGAACCATTTTTTTTAAGTTAGGTGATAGGGGGGAATGAATAGCAGAAAGGAAACAAGCGTTAAAGATAGCAATTCTTGAAAAAGAAAGGTTTGTCTAAGTCTTGCGCTTCTTTTTCTTGGCGGCAGGAAAGAGAATATTGTTTAAAATCAGGCGGTAGCCTGCTGAATTGGGAAAGAGAGCTAAATCCGTTGGGGGGTCATTGACGTAGTGTTGGTAGTCTTCGGGGTCGTGTCCGCCGTAGAAAGTCCAGAAGCCTTTTCCTATTGTGCCATGAATATAACGCGCCTCTTTTGCCTCTTTGGTTTCGCCCATCACAACGACATCAGACTTGATAAATTCTTTTTTAAAAGCCGTCGTCTGCCCCATAAAACCTTTGATTTTATTGGCGTGATTTTGCGTGAGCATAGTCGGAATGGGGTCCCATTTGGCAGAAAATTGGAAAAGCTCGAAGTAGTCATTTTTTTCGTTCAAGCCATATTTTTCGCGTTGGGAATTGTCAATATTAGAATATTCATACTCAAAGGGATTAAGCAAGACCTCGAATTTGTGAAAGGCGAAACAGTTGTGAAAGTCTAATTTGCTATTAGCGGCAGCATCGTGTGGGTCGCCATCATAGACGCGGTCGCAAATGTCGGTATTTTCGGCGGCTAAGGCAATATCGTAGGTGTCGGTAGCCGAACACATGGCAAAAAGAAAGCCGCCACCCAAGGCGTATTCGCTTATTTTTTTGACCACTGCCAATTTCAGTTGTGATACTTTGGCAAAACCGTAACGGGCTGCCACTTCTTCGGCTTCTTGCTGCTGGTCTTGATACCATTTTTGAGCCGCATACGCGCGATAGAATTTGCCGTACTGCCCTGTAAAGTCTTCGTGATGCAAATGCAACCAATCGTATTTGGCAAGCTCGCCATTCATGACCTCATCATCGAAGATTAAATCGTATGGAATTTCGGCGTAGGTAAGCACCAGCGTTACGGCATCATCCCAAGGCTGTTTGGTTTTGGGCGAATAGACGGCAACTTTGGGCGGCACTTCCAATTTTACCACGTCCATATTGACTTCGGCGCGTTGGATTTCTTGTTTGATTTGCAGGGCTTGTGCGTCGGAAATGACCTCATAGCGCACATTACGAAGGCGCATTTCCTCTTCAAAAGGGCGTGCCTGTCGGAAAAGGAAACTGCCGCCTCTATAATTAAGTAGCCATTCTATTTCAACGTCTTGTTTTAAAATCCAAAACGCCACGCCATAGGATTTCAGATGGTCGGTTTGGCTTTCGTCCATCGGCACTAAAAGGTAGTTGGCGCGTAGTGAAAAGCAGAAAAAGAGCAGCGGCAAAAGCAAAAATAGGCGGTAGGAAGGGCGTATCTTCAAAGTTTTAGCCATCAGAATCGAATAGGATAGAGTGAGAAGGAACAGAAGGCAGAAATGTCAGGTTGTCTTTTTTATTTGACAAGTCTTACAAATATAACTAACTTAGGGCAAAAAAATTGAAAAGGTTGCTTTTTTTAGCGGCTTTTTTAGGATTTTTCAGACTTATCGCAGCGCATAGGGCAGCAAGACAGTCTTGTATCTTGGTAGCCGCTTGTCAGATGCTTTCTCTAAAATGCACCTCCTTTTTTACTACCCAAAAATACTGCCTCATGTTTTCAAAGATGCAAGTTCGCCTTTATCTTCTTGTTTTGCTCGTTTTTCTGATAGTGGCTGCCCTGATAGCCTTGTTTGTGTGGGACGGTTTCAAAGCCTTCAATAGCCCCCAAAAAACCGTAACAGTGGAAACTACGCACCAACTTGTTTTGGAAGAAACCCAAAGACTGGGCAAGCTCGAACTGACAAAGTTTATCTACAAAGATGTGGTAGAACACAGCAAAAGCTCGGCTGCTTATCTGCCTACGGCGAAAGTTGTCTTAATTGTGAGTGGCGAAGCTGTCGGTTGTATAGATTTGATGCGCCTGAAAGAAAATGACATCACGACGCAGGGCGATTCGGTTTTTATCCTCCTGCCCCCTGCCCAACTTTGTTATCATAAAATAGACCACCAAAAATCGCGCGTCTATCATACCGAATTTATCCAAATTACGGGCGAAACCAAATTGGTAGCCGAAGCCTTCCAAAAAGCCGAAACTGCCATAGAAAAGGCTGCCCTCGAAAATGGAATCTTAGCCGAAACGACGCACAACGCCGAACAAATTTTGAAACCTATTCTTGAAAAAATGACGGGCAAAAAGGTTTTTTTCCAACAAAGATTAGAAAAAACGGAAACGCTACGTCCTAAATTGTAGAGAAAGCGAAAGAATCGTTTTCACTGCGTCTATTTTTTACCCCTACTTCTCCACGCCTTCAAGCCACTGCAAAGCCTCTGCCTGACTTTCGTGAAATTGGATAAAAATCTGCCACCCCATATTGTCGATGGTGCTTTTCATCGCCTGCACTGCAAAAGTTTCAAAAACACTGCTTTTTGAGCGCAAAACTGCCACATAAACTTTCCCAAAGGCTGCATAAACGGCAGGCACATAACGCGACAAAAACCACGCTCGCGATATAGGCGACGATTTGGTGAGCTTTTCTAAATTGAAGATTACTTTATTGATGTTTTTTTCTTTACAATAAGCCAAAAAATCTTCCATCACTTTTTTATAGACCTCATGCCCCAATTCGCCTTCTATCTCGATACCTATTACTGTATTTGTACTATTTTCATGCCAAATAACTTGAAAAAGTGGTTTCATAAAAAGTTGTGAGTCTGCTTCGTTTTTTATCCAAAATTGATGCCGTTGGAGATGGTGTTGGAGTGGCAGATTGTCTTTTAGCGGTGCGGTATCAAGTAGGTAGGGATTGATTTTTTCCATTTTGTAGCAAAATAAAGTTTTAAATATTACTTCTTTTCAAGTCTGATTTCTTCTTCGCGAATGGTCTGGGTTTGTCTGATTTTCTTTTTCGACTTAAAAAGGTCTTTGAGTTTGTCAAAAGAAAAGGATTTGAGAAGGCTCACCCCTGCCGTTGAGTTGTTTTGCAGGGTAGCGTTGAAGGCATTGAGCGAATTTTTGTGGTACAATTTGGCGCGAAGGCTGCCATCTTGGGAAAGGATATATTCCACCGTCCAATCGCCCACTACGCTCGATACGCTGGCTTGGTTCTGCACGTTGGTAAAAGCCCCTTCGCGTGTGATGCGCATTCTGCCCTGCAAGAGCGAATAAGAAAGCCGCAGTTGGGTTGCGCCGATGTCGTTCAAATCTTGCAAGTCGAGGTCTATTTCCAAATTTTCATCTACTTGCGAAGCCCAATAGCTCAACTGGTTTGCCAAAAATTCGCTCACACTGCTGCCCGCCGACTGGTTGATGGCTGCAAAGGCGTTTTGCGTAGAAAGGCGGCGCAAGGCTATCAGACTAAAAACCTGCCGATTGAGTTCTTGCTGGTTGCTTTCTATCAAAGATTTAAAAGCCGCCACAAAACTTTCTACCGAAACAGGCGTACCTCCTGCCATAATCAGCGGCGGATAATCGACAATGTCGATGCCAAATTGAATATCGGGGCGCATCAGGTCGCCCAAAAGCCGCAAATTGACCAAAACAGGGTACTTGCGCTTGATTTCGGGGCGTGTCAAAGTTGCGCTATCCAAGCCTGTCATCAGCGGAGCTAATGATGCCATCTGGCGATACTGTGCCGTTAGGTCTAATTGGGCGTGATAGGGGTCGCCGCTCCAATTGATGCGGCTGCCTTCACTTACAATAAATTCTTTATTGATGATATTTAAAAAAGTGAAATTATACGCGCCCTTGACAATCTCCACGCCGCCAAACATCTTGAAATCGCCCTGCGTATCAATTTGCATCTTCAAATTCCCTTTGGCATTGCCACGAATCAAATCGCCCACTTTTTTATCAAAAATAATTTCCATGTAGGCATCAGGTGTGATGTCGAAATTCATTTCCATCTTAAATCCGCTACTTTCAGGATTGTTTTGGGCAGGATTTTCTAAAAGTATCGTGTCTTTTTGCACAAAACGGATAAAAGATTGCTCACTCACGCCACTATACCCGTCTAAGGGCAGGAAAATGCGCGTCCCTTGCTCGCTGCGTGCGTTTAGGGTCAGTTTGAGATTAGAAAAAGACCCAAATATTTCGAAATTTCCTGTGGCGATAGCCGAACCGTAAAACAGATTTTCGGGGGCAGCAGGCAGATTAAGCGAAAGGACTTTGCGCAAATTGCCTTGCAGATTGACGACAAAGTTTTGGAAGTTATCATGAAAGATGCCCCCATTGAGAATGGCTACGCCCGATTGTATCGTTTTTGATTTATTTTCTTGTGTTTCTTTTTGTTCGTCGTATAAAGTAAGCCTATCAAAAGCGATTTGATTTTCTGTAAAAACAATTTTATCTTCAAAAGTATAGGCGGTGTTCAGATAGACAACTTTCACGCCACCGCCAAAAATATTCATCTCACCGATAAGTAGTGGCGTTTTGGGTTTGCCCTTGATTTTGACTGCGCCGTAAGCCGTTCCTTTCACCTGCGTCATGACTCCTGCCAAAAAAGGCTCGATGGCATCTATCTTCATACCGATAATTTTGATGTCGGCATCGAGGCTATTTTCCTCATTTTTAGGCTGATACAAACCTTTTATATCGAGGACGTTGCGCTTGTTTTGGTACAATTCTGCCTGATAATCGAGCTTATTTTGGGTATCGTCCCAAGAGGAACGAAGACTAAGGTCGCCTACGGGAATTTGATTGAGTACGATTTGCCGCACGTTGAGGCTCGAATTGAGATGCAGGGTATCATAAAGTCCGCTAAGGCGTACTTCGCCATTTACCTGCCCCGTTAGTTCGAGGTCTTCTATCAGGTCGCTAAAATTTTCTAATTCCAGTGCCTGCGTCTGAATGGCTAATTCTTCTTTGGGATTAGGCGATATTTTTCCTTTCAGTACAATTTTTTGTTTTTCATTTTGTAGGAAAAAGCCGTTTTTTCCAAAGTCTATTTCTTTTCCTCTTATTTGCACCAAAACCTGTTCGGGACTTTCCCACATCTTGCCCAACAAAAAAAGGCGTGGCGTATCCAAACGCAAAAATAACGCACTATCACTCAAACGCAAGTCGCCATGCAGGGCTAAGGCACTTTGCTCATCTTCGGTTTGGAGTTCGGTATGAAAGGTAATGAGGCTATCTATCCAGTCTGCCTTCACCTGAAAATCTTTGGTTTCGAAACCTGCCCAAGTTTGTGTTTTAGATTGTAAATTAAAATGCGTATCTATTTTGTTTCTATCGGCGCGTTTGCTACTTCTCAATTCAGCATCGACGGTTTGCAACTGGTAGCCACGATAAGAAAGGGAATCGGAAGTTAAGTTTAGATTGATAATTTCGTCTTGCCCAAAAGCCAAAATCCCCTCCAAGTGTGTATTGGGTGCGATAAAAAGTTCGGGTATGAAAAGTTTGCCAAAGATGGTCTGCGCATTGTAAATATTGCCACTCAAAACCACTTGATAAGCTGCCTGTTTTGTAATCGTTTCTTCTTTTTCTGTATAATATTGTGCAATATCTTTTGTCTTTTTTTCAAAAGCAAGTTGATATTCTTTTAGTGTGGTCTGCAAATCTTCTATCACTTGCGAGAGTTTGAAATCGCCTTCAATCTCTAATTCAAGCAGATTTTGTGCCTCCACTTCTATTTTTCTATTGATAAGTGTATAATAATTTGAGTTAGAATCTAAAACCATTTGAGGCAAATTCTGTGCCTTCAATTTGATGGTGTCTAAGGCAGCGCGGCGCGTTTTGTAGGTAATTTCGGTATTGGTAAGGCTTACTTCGCCTACTGCGCGGTCGGGGTCAAAACCTCTCAAATCCCAATCGGAATAGGCTTTGATTCGAAAAACGGTATCTACAAAATGTAGGGCTTGCAAATCGGCATACTCTACATCTACTTTCATCTGCACCAAGCTATCGCCCAAATCTATGCGCCCAAAAGCACTGACTTCTAAGTTGGGGTCAAGAATGTCTATCGAACCCAAAAAAGAAGGGTGTTCTAAATTGCCTTTTACGTGTATTTTTTTGTATAAATATTGGTTGTAAAAAAGGCTATCTATATACGCATCTAAATTAAAATTTGCATTTTCTTTTGAAAAACCGCTTCCCTCGATGCTTCCACGTAGGCTTGCCCATTTGAGTTTGGGAATTGCCAAGATTTGGTCTAAGGCTAATTTTTGAGTGGCAAAAGTTCCTTGATAGCTTTCACTTTTCAAGTCGAGATTCAGGTCGGCGGTTAAAAGTCCTATTTCCGTTTGAAAATTGCCCTTGGCTTTGAATTTTTCAAAAGTGCCTTCATACGCGCCATCGAAGCGGATTTGTCCCAACTTTTCAAATTCGGCAAAAATGTTTTCGGGCAGATAGGGCTTTAAGTCAGAGGCTAAAAGGGTAGAAGGTTTCATGTTCCAATCTAAAACCAAATCTTCTACTTTTTCGGCGTTTCTGATGCGCCCATTTCCTTTTAAAATTGTGCCATTGCCAAATTTTATTTGGGCATTTTGCAATGAAAAGTCAGTAACAAGCCCTTCTAAGCGCGTCTTGATTTGTATTTTTTCTTCGTATTGTGCCAAAGAAGGCGCAAAGCGTGCCAAGTCTTCAAAGTCGATGAAGGCTTGTTCTAAGTTAGCATAAAGATTTACTTTGTGATTAAAATCATCAAAGGCATTGATATTTTCGTACCTAAAAATCAGCGTATCGCGCAGGTGGCTTTTGCCCACAAGGGCATCTAAGCCCAAAAACGCCATTTCGCGACTGCTATATCGGAAAAAAACATCGAGTTTATGCACAGCAAACGCATTGAGCGGCTCGAAGGTGCGCCCATTCTCCATTTGCAGCTCGATGGTATCATTGATGACTCGAAATTGGTGCAGGGTGGCATAGATGCTATCGAGCGTAAAGTGGTAATAATCAAAGAGTTGGTGGCTACCTGTGGCGTTAAGGCTATCTTTCAAAGGGTCGTCCATCTGAAAGCGAGCATTTTCCAAAATCGCCTTTTTGATGACAAAAGCCTGCGTAGAAGGGGGCGGATTGGGGTTATCCGAGGCAGTGAGTTGATTGATAAGCCGTATCCATTCGGTGATGTTGTAAGTTTTGGTATCGGGATTGCGGCGCATTAGAAAGCGAACTCCTTTTAGACGCGCCTCCTCTATTTCAATTTTTTCATCAGAAAGAAAGTTTAGATAATCTATTTTTACCCAAATGGTATCCGCCCAGATGAGTTCTTTTCCATTCAAATCAGTTACGCTCACGCCGCGTATGAAGGCACGATTTCCCAAAAAGTCGACGTTTAGGTACTCGATATGAGTAGGGAAGCCCATCTTTTCGGAGAGCCAATCAGTGGCTTTGTGTGTAAGATAAGTTTGAAAAGAGGCAGAATTGAGTAAGGTAAGAAGCAGTAATAAGATAAAAATAAGACCTAATAGCACCCTTTTTTTCAAAACCAGAAGCCGCCTACCCCACACAGAGAGGCGTGCGAGCCAAGTTTTGAAGGTAACGCGTAGGTTTTTCAAGGTAGTGAAAGCGTAAGGCGTGAGAAAAAATAGAAAGGCGGTTTGGGCGCGTAAGAGTAAGCCAAAAGTAGCGCAAAAATAGGGCAAAAATAAGGAAGAACGCCCGCTTCACCTGCAAAGTTAAGAAAAATAAAGAAAAATAAGGAAAGTGGGGGCTTCAAAGTTTGCACGCCCCCGAAAAAGGCAGGTCTGCCTATCCCGACGGCGTGCAATAATAGCAACTAAAATCTTCGATTTGCCTATCCTAATTGCTATAAAACTTTTGAATGTGGTATTATACTATGATGGTAGCCCCTTTTTCTTTTCTCTATGAAATTACCTTTTGTATCGCCTATTTTGTGCAAAAAAGTTAATCTTCATAAGCAACTAATGTGGCTTCTAAAAGATAAGTTCCATTATATTTGCCTTTGAGCGTGATTTGCAAAGGCGTTCTATTCAGGCTATTTTTTTGAACAAAGTCTTCTTCATTTTTCCTAAGAGCGTCATAGTTTTCTTTTTCCCATTCCGCTTTAGGAATTTGTGCCAAAAAAAATGACAGGCCATTTCCGATTCCTAAACTAATACTTACCTGATTTTCATCACTTGTATGCTTATTGATACCCTCAAAAAAACCTGTAACGCTTACTTCTTTATCTTCAAATTCAGCCGTCAGTTCTTTCACTGTAATAGCTCCTTTTACCTCTTTGAGGGCAGGTTTTTCGTTTTGGATTTCATTATTTTGGTGCAATGCCGTCATTTCTTTTTTGTTTTCTTCGGCGTTGAGTTCTTCTTTCACTTTTTCTGCGCTTCTTTTTTCTTGTGCTTCTTTTGATTCGCAAGAAGTGAAAATGGTTAGGAGCGCAAGGCTGAATAAAAAGGCGATTTTTAGATGTGTCATCATTTTTTGTATGGGGTTGAAGTGAAAAAATCTTGGGGCATTTTGAAAGCCTTTTGGCAGATACAAATTATGCAATATTCTGCCAAAAGTTGCCTTTTTTGAAAAGAGATTGAAGCAAAGAAGAATTTTTAGCCTCAAAATAGAGTCCAAACCAAATTTTAAGCCAAATTTTATTTCGTGTCAAACGCAATAGAACAAGGCTTTTCATAGAAACTAACTTGGCTGCCGCTAAGAAGTGGTAAAAATAATGATTGTGAAAACTAAACACTACTTTCGTTTGAAGTTGATTTTTGCCACAACCTCCTCCTCGCCAGCGGGCTTACATTTTACATTGGCACCAAGTTCTTTGCTGCTCACTATCACATAGTCCCAAGCCGATGCACTTTCTTTGTCCAAAGGCATACCGTTGTAGGTCTTTGCAGTCAGGACAAGTAGTGTGTCGTCAAACTTCCAAGTGCCTGCATAGGTAAATTTTGCTTTCAAAAAGTCTGTTCCCTTGTGTTGATACGTGCCATCTTCGTTGAAAGTATATTCCGAACCTTCATACTGCGTAGTAGCGAGGCGTTTGGCGAGCGCATTTTCTTTGTTGGTTGCAGCCAATCCTGCCAGCCCTGATGCTTTTGAAGCATTTTGGAAAACCCAAGTGCCGACAAGTTTGCTCTTGATTTTTTCCTCCAACTCTTTGTCGCTGTCGCTTGTCTGTGCGTAGGCTTGTGTGAGTGTGGTCAGGAAGCAGGCGAGAATAATTGCGAAAGAAAAGATAGTTTTTTTCATTGTATTTAAAATTTAAAAGTTTAAAAATTTAGTTTGAACACTAAGGATTTTCGGAAACCCTTAGTTTAGATTTGTTCATGTCAGAAATAATGAGTTTAACGGAATGGGTTGTATCAATCAGTTAGTTTGCTTACAAAAATATCCCAACTCCCTGCTGCGGTAAGTTCGGCTGTGTCTGCATTGGGGTCAAAATCAACTGTACTTTGAAAAGAACCTGTGGTATAGACGTTGCCTGAGCCATCTATTGCGATGCCATAGCCACTATCCCAACCTTTGCCTCCGACGCTTTTTGCCCAGACCAAACTGCCTGAGGCATCTAATTTTTGTACAAAAATATCCGTTTCGTCTGTTGCGGTAAGTTCGGCAGTGCCTGCATTGGGGTCAAAATCAACTGTACCTCCAAAACTCCCTGTGGTATAGACATTGCCTAAGCCATCTACACTGATGCCATTACCAGTATCAAGAGATGCGCCTCCCATGCTTTTTGCCCACACTAAATTGCCCGAAGCATCTAACTTTTGTACAAAAATATCCCGACTTCCTTCTGCGGTAAGTTCGGCTGTGCCTGCATTGGGGTCAAAATCAACCGTCATTCCAAATCTGCCTATCGTATAGACATTACCTGAGCCATCTACGCTGATGCCATTGCCAAAATCCTCATCTATGCCGCCCATGCCTTTTGCCCAGACCAAATTACCTGAAGCATCTAACTTTTGTACGAAAATATCCAGAGAAAACCCCTCTGATATAAGATTGTTTGTACCAGCATTGGGGTCAAAATCAACTGTACCTCTAAAATAACCTGTGGTATAGACGTTGCCTGAGCCATCTACACTGATGCCATTGCTAACGTCACTAGACGTGCTTCCCAGGCGTTTTGCCCAGACCAAATTACCCGAAGCATCTAATTTTTGTATAAAAATATCGCTACCTCCTGCTGCGGTAAGTTCGGTTGTGCCTGCATTGGGGTCAAAATCAACCTTACCCACAAAATAGCCTGTGGTATAGACATTGCCTAAGCCATCTACACTGATGCCACGTCCAACATCATCACCTAAACTGCCCATGCGTTTTGCCCAGACCAAATTGCCTGAAGCATCTAATTTTTGTATAAAAATATCGCTATTTCCTGCTGCGGTAAGTTCGGCTGTGCCTGCATTGGGGTCAAAATCAACCGTACCTTGAAAAGAACCTGTGGTATAGACATTGCCTGAGCCATCTACGCTGATACCACAGCCTGCATCGCCCAATGTGCCTCCCAAGCGTTTTGCCCAGACCAAATTGCCTGACGCATCTAATTTTTGTACAAAAACATCTAAACCTATTACCGAGCTAAGATTGGCTGTGCCTGCATTGGGGTCAAAATCAACTGTACCTTGAAAAGTGCCTATGGTATAGACATTGCCTGAGCCATCTACAGCGATGCCACGTCCATCATCCTGACCTGTACTTCCCATACCTTTTGCCCAAGCATAATTTTGCGCCCTTGCCTGCCCTGCTAAGAAGCAGGCGAGAATAACTACGAAAGAAAAGATAGTTTTTTTCATTGTGTTTAAAGTGTAAAAGTTTAGTTTGAACATTAAGGGTTTTTGGAAACCCTTAGCATCTGTAGCTTTTACCAGCCAAATACTTCTTTTTCTACTTTGAAGTAGTAGTTTGTAGAGTTGGTACTAACATCGACCTGCTCGCTTCCTTCTTTTTGGGTCGTCGTCTTTTGGACTACCTTGATGCCCTCTGCCGTAATCATGGCTGTGCCTTCGTCTGTGTATAGCTCGCCCTCGTTTGCAGAGTTTCCATAGCGCAGGATAACTTCATGATTTACCACAAAAGAGTTATCTTTTTTGCGATAGACTAATGCATATACTTCATACAAGGCAGGTGCGTCGTTCGTCAGGTTATTATCGCAAATAAGCAACAGTGCCGTATATTCGGGGTGTGGCTCAAATTTGCCTAAGGCGTAGGTTTTGCCTACAAAAGGAGTAGAACCGTATTCATCTTTACTTGCAAATTCCATCAGCAAGTCTGGATTTATTAGGTTCAATTTTTTTACATTTTCAGCCTTGAAAATTCCCTCGTTTATTTCATAAGGCATTTTGAGGGCGGGGAATAAAGCCATATAGCTTTCGATGGAGCTTTGTGCTTGCAGGCTATTGAAGCACAAGAAGATAAAGACAATAACTGCTGCTATTTTTTTCATGTTTAAAAGAATTTGTTTTGATAAAAATTAAGGATTTAGCTCATAAACCGTACTTGTACCATCTTTGTATTTGAGTGTGATAGTACCTGCACGCTTATTAGGTTCGGGGGCGGTGGTTTCGAAAGTAATCTCGAAAGGCTCACCCATAGGAGATTCCAAGACATACTTTTGGGCTTTGAAGGTCTTTTTCAAACCTTTTGAAAGCATCTTTTCGCAGTCTTTCAAAGTTATCATTGGCTCAAGGCGAATCAAGACGGCATCAGCGTCTTCCATCAATACAAATTCTGATTTTGTAAAGATTCGAGAGCTTTTATCGGCAGGTTGTATAAAGGTATAAATAGATTTATTTTCTTGATGATTTACACCTTTTTGTAATACCGAAGTGTATTGGCGGTCTGCCTCACTGCGCCAGCTACTTGTTTCATCAGCAAAAAGATAAAGTTCTTCCGTCAAATTGTTGAAAGTTGTAATTTCTCTGTTAGCGGGATAGCTAATTTCAAGGTGCGTGTATTTTTTATGATTAGAAAGGTCATAATACCCAAGCCCGTCCCATTCGCCTTCAAACGTAAAGTTTTCTTCGAAGGCATCGGCAAGCACGACTTCGAGCTTTTCCTTTTGGGTTTGTTTGTCTTCTGATAATTTCACGAAAATGCGATTTAGAAAAGGCAGATTCAAGCCAATAAATTCTACATAGCCTTCTTTCTTTCGATAAAAGTCGTAGTATTCTTTCTTAATATAAGACTCAAATTTTAGAATGACTCCAAAATTTCCAACAGCATAGCCCGTATAGGCATCTACAAAATGGCAGGCATAGAGCGGCACTTTTGTAGGTGAATCCATCGCTTTCCAAGTCAGACCGCCGTTTTGAGTTGCTATAATAACGCCTTTATCGCCAACGGCATAGCCTCTTTTGCTGCTTGTAAAAAAAACTTGATTTAAATCAGTAGAAATATTTGAAGCTAATGACTTCCATTTCTGACCTGCATCTTCGGTCTTGCAGAGGCTTCCTTCGTTGCCTACTGCATAGCCTATATTTGCGTTGGGGAAAAAAACAGAAGTTAAAAATGCAGGCTTATCGCTTTTTTGTGCTTTATAATTTTTCCAACTTTCATTTATATTTTCAAATTTAATAATTCCCGAAAATGGTGCTACGCTATATAGAGTATTATCGATAAAATAAGTTCCGCTAAAAGAAAACTTTGTAGGAGCGTCTTGCTTTATCCAAGTCTGACCGCCGTCGGTAGTTTTGAAGATTTCATCTATACTGTTTATATAACCAATTTTTTTATCAATAAACTGAATATATTTAAGACTTTTCTCACACTCTAATTGCATTTTTTCCCAAACCTGACCGCCGTTTGTCGTTTTCAACACAAGCCCTGAATCTGCACCGATATAGCCTATATTGGCATCAATAAAATAAACGGTATTTAAGTCTTTTTTTGTACCCGAAACCTGATTTGTCCAAGTTTTTCCGCTGTCGGTAGTTTTTAGGATTTCGCCCCAAAAACCTACGACATAGCCCAAGTCGGCATCTACAAAATGAACCGCTTTAAGAATTGACTTTGTATCTGAATTTTCTTTCGACCTAACAATTTCCCATTGGGCTTTCAAATTCCATGAGATACCAACTAAAAATAGTGCGAATAATATAGGCGATATTTTTTTCATAAAATTTCTATATTAAATTTTACTTTTTAAAAAGAACATTTTTTGATATGCGCCAAATGAAAAAATTTGGCGCATAGTCTTCAAAACAAGGTTGCATCAGGTAGAGATGGCGGCTACTTATTCCACTGCTACTGCCTTAATTGCGTCTATGTCCGCTTTTGAAAGGGTTTTCTGGTTGGTGGTAAAATCCTTGTAATAAGGTTTGTCGTATCCGCTACCGTTGTAGTTTCGTATCATGATAGCACCCATGAGTTCATATTTAGGTACTAATTTTTGCTTCATGTATTCCTCTGGACGCTCTATTACCATCCAATAGTAGCCTACTTGGTGCGTAATTGCGCCTGTAGATTTATTTTTGATAGTCTGCCAACCTCTATCGTCGGCGTAGCCAAATAAGACTTTGGATTTGCTAGTGGCATCAAAGTGGCTTTGCATGCCTGCTTTGGCGGCGCGATAGCTGGCTTTGTCTTTGTAGAGGTCGTTGCTGGTGCTATGTGGCTGTCGTGCCATTAGTATCCCTGCATATTGGCGTTGTCTGATAGCATGCTCATAAGGGTCATATTGCGTCTTGATGTCATTAAAGACTTTTTCCCAAGTTAAGCCCTCAAATTGCTTTTTGTCTTTTGCCAAAAAGAAAAGCGAATGACGTTCTTTTTCGAAAAACATATCTACTTGACCTTCTTCAAAATTGGGTTTGTTTTCATCAGAATCATATTTTTGATAAATCATTTTCCAAGAAGGTACGTCGTTTGGTTTTGCGAGTTGAATAGGCACATTGCCCACAAATAAGCCATCTTTTAGCATAATATACTGCATGATGTCTGTGTTGAGTTCTTTGTCGTCGCCTGCGAAAATTTTACGTTCTTGTGAGAACATATAATTATCTCTTGCTTGAAAATCTATAGCAAGAATAGAATTATCTCCACTATCTTTTGTCCAGACACTTGCTACCAAGAGCATACCGGGGAAGGTCTTGCTATCGCTGTTGTAAGTGTAGTTGTTCCAGCGCAACCATACTTTTTCAAGGCGGTTTGTGAGCGGAAACCAGATATAATAGTCGCCCGACATCTTTTCGGCATCTTTGATGGCTTCGCCTTTGCTCCAATCTTCGTTGAGAACGGGGGTAGCAGGGTCAAAATTGACGGTGGCTAAAAACTCGTCGAGGCGTTCAATTTGTGTTTTTTTGCTTGTTTTTTTGTTATCTTTTGAATCTTGTTCGCCAGCTTCGCCTTTTTTCTTCTTGTCTTTTTTGTTTTTTAGAAGTGCAGCACCAGCACCGATAAGTGTCCCTACTTGTGCCTGCGAAGGAGCAGCGTAGGAAAGAAAGCCTCCAAGCAGAGCAAGACTAAGAAATTTCGTGAATGTGGGTTTCATAAAAATATAAGATTAACTTTTGAAAAGAGAGTAAAGTAGGCAGGTTTGTTTTTGTGCCTTTCATACCGCTAAAAACGTGTTTTTTTCGCTCCCCCAAGTCAGTGTTTAGTGAAAGTGGCATTTGCCTAAGCCAAAGTCTGTTTTTTTTTAGCGAAGCCTTTTTTATTGTCTTGTTTTTTCTATGATGTTGGATAAAAAAGCAAAGGCGATAAGATTTTATAGGTTTAAAAACAAAAATTTATTTTTTAATATATATGCAAGCTATCTTTCGCTTTCAGGATAAAATCCGAAAAAGGAGGCGTTAAACAAAATAAAATAATACAAAAAGGGGCAGTCAAAAAATTTTCGTGCGTCAAAAAAATAGAATATGATAAATTCAAGATTCTTTAAACCTCAAATGCGTTTGAGTCAAAGGGTTTTTCTTTTTTTTCTGTTTTTTGTCCGAAAATACAAAAAAAGAGAATGTTTTGTTAAGAAGTCTTAATTTTTTTTGCCTTTTTTCGTCCTTTCTACCCTCTTTTTACGTATATTGCAGGAGTTTTTTAGACTGGTCTTGTTTCACTTTAACTCTTTACCAACATGCTTACCAAATCTGGATTTTTATTTTTGATTGGTCTTATTTTTACGACCTCACTTTCTTTCGCGCAAGGCGTGGCGATTAACAACGACAACTCTGCGGCACATGCTTCAGCAATGCTTGATGTAAAAGCGACGGATAAGGGTGTTCTTGTGCCACGCATGACACAAGCACAACGGAATCTTATTACTACTCCTGCTGCTGGGCTTTTGATTTATCAAACTGACGCTACCGCTGGCTTTTATTATAGGGCTTCCGCACCAAAAGTTAGTTTTTAAGGATTGTCTGGAGATATGCTAAATTTCGTGCGGCTTTTTTTCTTTTTCTTTTGATGCTCATTTTATCAGGGTCTTTCTTGAGCAGAAATAACGCCCATTTGCGAATAATATGCAGATTGACGATTGCATTTTCGCGCTTGATTGCAGCGGTGTCTTCGCCAAAGGTAACATCTAACTGCCAATGGAGTTGATTTTCAATGCTCCAATGCTGGCGCGTATACTTGTACATTTGTTCGGCAGATACCTCTTTTAAACTGCTGATAAAGAACTTATGAGAAACAGATTCCTTCTCATTCTGCCATAC